>DATELS010000679.1:0-3288 GCA_035276365.1 Thermoanaerobaculia bacterium | reverse complement strand
CGCGAGAGATGCTTCATCTGCATCGCGATCGGCGCGCCGCCGTACACGGGCAGCACGCTCACGCGCTCGAGTCTTTTTCCGTACGAGTGAAACGCCTCCGCGACTTGCATCGCTAGCTCGCGCGTCGGCGCCAGGATGAGCGCCTGCGTCTCGCGCTTCGTCACGTCGATCTGCTGCAGGATCGGCAGCGCGAACGCGGCGGTCTTGCCGGTGCCGGTCTGCGCCTGTCCGATCAAGTCGCCGCCTTCGAGCAAGACGGGCACGGTCTTCTCCTGAATCGGTGTGGGCGCCTCGTAACCGAGGTCGCCGAGGGCGTCGAGAAGTTCTTTGCGGAGACCGAGATCGGCGAACGTCGTCATGGCGGCTGTATCATCGCCGCAAACCCGTGTCCATTGCACCAGGAATGCGGCTTGGCCGTTACGAGGTCCTCGCCCCCCTCGGCGCCGGAGGCATGGGCGAGGTCTATCGCGCCCGCGACGTCGAGCTCGATCGCACCGTCGCCGTGAAGGTGCTGCCGCCGCACGTCGCGTCGCAAAGCGAGCTGCGCGCGCGGTTCGAGCGCGAGGCGCGCGCCATCTCCGCGCTCAACCATCCGCACATCTGCACGCTGCACGACGTCGGACGCGAAGGCGACATCGCGTTCTTCGTGATGGAGCTCGTCGACGGCGAGTCGCTCGCGGCGCGGCTGGCGCGCGGAAAGCTCCCGCTCGATCAGGCGCTGCTCATCGCCGCGCAGATCGCCGCCGCGCTGTCCGCCGCGCATCGGCGCGGCATCGTCCATCGCGATCTCAAGCCCGCGAACGTGATGCTCACGCGCACCGGCGTGAAGCTGCTCGACTTCGGCATCGCGCGACTGACGACGAAGCCCGATCACGACGCGGCGACACAAATCGGCGAGGCGCTGACGGCCGACGGAATGATCGTCGGGACGCTGCAGTACATGGCGCCGGAGCAACTCGAAGGCAAGCCCGCCGACGCGCGCGCCGACCTCTTCTCCTTCGGCTGCATGCTCTACGAGATGGTGAGCGGCCGCCGCGCGTTCAACGGCGCGAGCCAGGCCAGCATCATCAACGCGATCATGAGCAGCGAGCCGCCGCCGCTGCCCGAGCTCGAGCCGGTGGCGCCGCTCGCGCTCGAACGGCTCGTGCGCAAATGCCTCGCGAAGTCGGCGGACGAGCGATGGGAGAGCGCGGCCGATCTCGAAACGGAGTTGCGCTGGATCGCGAACGACGGTGGAAGCACGGGACCACGCGCGCTGACGAAACGACGCGCGTGGCTCTGGCCCGCGGCGCTCGTCGCCGCCGCGGCGCTCGTCGCGATCGCGTTCTTCACCACGCGTTCGTCGCCCACCGACGCGCGCGTGCTGCGGCTCGCCATTCCGATGCCGACGCACATCAACGCCGGCCTGCTCTCGCAGCAACTGGCGATCTCACCGGACGGCCGTTTCGTCGTCGTCGTCGCGCAGAACGATGCCGGTCCGGCGCTGTGGATGCGCGCGCTCGACTCCGGTGCGACCGGCGCGATTCGCGGCACCGAGCGCGCGGTGTCGCCGTTCTGGTCGCCCGACTCGAAGAGCATCGCCTTCGCGGCCGACGGCAAACTGCAGCGGCTCCCGCGCGACGGCGGCGACGCCGAGACGATCTGTGACGTCTCGCCCGGCACGATCATCCATGCCGCGTGGGGACACGACGGCACGATCGTCTTCGGCGAGCTCACGGGACGCGCCGGCCTGTTTCGCGTTCCTGCAGACGGAGGAACGCCGCGGCCCCTCGCCGGAACGGACGTCGGCAGCGCGCGCCGCGCGGAGTGGCCGGTGTTCGTCGGCGATTCGAAGACGCTGCTCTATTGCGTCGTCGGGCTGAGCGGAGGCATCGAGCTCATGTCGCTGACGCTCGACTCGCCGGAACCTCCGAAGAGTTTAGGAGCCATCACGTCGCGCGCGATCGTCGCCGGCGACCGCATGCTCTTCGTGCGCGATGGCAGCTTGTACGCGCAACGTTTCGATGTCGCGACCGGGCGCCGCAGCGGCGAGCCGATTCGCCTCGCTACCTCCGTCAGCTACTACCGCTCCCTCGGCAGCGCCGCGTTCGACGCGTCCGGCGACACGATCGCATACCTCACCTCCGCCCTCGACTCGCGGCTGACCTGGTTCGATCGCGCGGGCAACGCCGTGGACGTCGCGGGAGTCGAGCACGCGCGCGTCACGCCGCGACTCTCGCCCGATGGCCGAAGAGCGGTGCACGGCGTCACCGATCCGCGCGACAGCATGGCCGACCTCTGGATCACCGACTTGCAGCGCGGCGGCACGATCCGTTTTACCTCCACGCCGTGGGGCGAGACGATGCCGGTGTGGTCGCCCGACGGCAGCACCATCGCCTACTCCACCGATCGCGATGGTCCTCCGCACATCTTCGTGCAAACACTCGCGGGGAGCGCACCGGTCGAGGTGACGAAGGCGCGGAGCGGAATCCAGTACGTGCGCGACTGGACGCCGGGCGGCATCATCCTCTTCGATCAGACGAACCCGACGACGCGCCGCGACATCTATGTCGTCGATCCGCGCACGCACGACGCGCCGCGCGCGTGGCTGCAGACTCCCGCGATCGAGCACGACGCGCGCGCGTCATCGGACGGACGCTGGGTCGCGTTCGCATCGAACGCATCGGGCAAGGACGAGGTGTACGTCGCGCCGTTCGCGCGTCCGTTCGAGGCGGTGCAGGTCTCGTCGGGCGGCGGCATTCAACCGGCGTGGCGCCGCGACGGCGCGGAGCTGTTCTACATGACGGCGGACAACGCGATCTACAGCGTCGCGATCCGCACGACGCCGCAGTTCGACGCCGCGCCGCCGAAGCTGCTGTTCCGCAGCGCGGAGGGAACATGGGACGGATTCGATGCGGCCGCGGACGGGCAGCGGTTTCTCGTGACGCGGGTGATCTCGGGACCGCGGACTCATCCAATCGAGGTGATCGCGAACTGGCGGGAGTTGCTTCCCGGGCATTGAAAGTGCTAACGTATTAGCACCATGTCAATGAAGGAGCACCGGCCATGACGCTGTTTCTTCTCAAGCTCACGCTCATCCTCGGACTCGGCGCCACGGTTGCCGCGCTGCTCCGCACGCGCTCCGCCGCGACGCGGCACGCGGTGTGGTCGCTGACGCTGTTCGCCGCCGCGTTCTTCGCGCTGGCGAGTTTGTTCGCGCCCGCGATCCAAGTGCCGACACCAAAAGCAGTACAGCTCGGAACGCCGGCGTCCCCGCCGGCTGATGCGGGAGCGTCCTCGCTCCCGCGC
>DATELS010000678.1:0-5551 GCA_035276365.1 Thermoanaerobaculia bacterium | reverse complement strand
CTTCCACTCCGCGGGCAGGATGCCCATGTCGATGAACTGGCGGACGATCTCGAGCGGATGTCCGCCCGGCCCGGTGAAGCCGAGCATCGCCACCGCGTAGTCGACCGTGTTCTCCTGGTTCGTCACCGCGCGCACGCGGTCGGCGATCAGCGGCATGTTCGCCTGATCCATCACGTAGAACACGCCGTCGCGCAGGTACCGCGCGTTGTAGTCGGCGATGCTCTGCGGCTCGAGCCAGTGGTTGTGTCCCTCCGCGAGCGGCGGAATCACGAACTTGCCGTCGAGCGCGATCGTGCGATCGACGCGCGGCGGCGCGCCGCGCTGCAGGACGCCGTCGACGGAGTACATCGTCCGCGCGACGAAGCCTCGTCCATCGAACCAGCGTCCGTGACGAAACGCGATGGCCTCGGCATCGACCGAAGTCGCGAGAAGAAGAAGGAGAACGAGAACGGCGATGCGCGCTTGCACGCACGTACGACGCTCGGCGAGGCGTGCCGGTTAACCACGGCGCGAGCCGGTGTCAGCGAAGTCGCGCACGGAGCGATGCTCCCCGGCAGGTACCATGTTCCTTCCGCTCGGAGGTCTGATGAAAAAGATTGCGCTCGCCGTGGCGACGATCTGCTGGATCGCCGTCGTTGCACCGCTCCAGGCACAGATCGACACGTCGATTCTGAAGCCGGTCGGATACCACCCGAGTAACGTCGCCTACTTTCAAACACCGTACTTTTCGAATGCGGCGCTGTATGGCGGCGAGTGGCGCGACTCGTCCGGTGGCTCGTTCGGCGACCCCATCGACTTCAATGCCGCGCCGGCGCAGTTCATCGATGGCTACCCGCAGTTCCTGACCTCCGGACAAACGCTGCGCGGCCTGCTCTACGGCGTGAACATCGACGATCCGAATCGTCCCGCCGGATGGCCTTCGCGGTTGGCGATCACCAAGGGCCACATCGTGCTCACGTGGCAGGGCAATGCAGACGTGCGCCTCGACGGCTGCACGTTCATCAGCGGCGCCGAATCGAATGGCGCGGGGTCGACGGGACTGGTCAACAACGGCCGCCGCTCGTACCTCTGCAGCAACGGTCTCTCCACGTTTCAGGTGATGGCGATGCAAACACCGCTCACCGACCTGAAAGTGTGGCTGCCGGCCGTGGACGACCCGGGCACGCCGGCGGTGAACGAGAGCCAAACCACGTCGCTCGAGAACCAGACGTTTCATCCGCTCCTGCTGCAGCGCCTGGCCGACAAGAACTGGAGCTTCATCCGCTTCATGGACTGGGGCTCGACGAACGCCAGCCCGCAAAAAGCGTGGACGGAACGCCGCAAGCCCGGGCACATCTTTCAGGCCGGAGTGATCAGCAAGCGCTCGCCGCTCGACGACGGCGACATCGCCTTCGTGGACGGTCCGCGCGAGACGGGCGTGGCGTACGAGCACATGATCGCGCTCTGCAACGCAGCCAACAAGAACCTGTGGATCAACATCCCCCATCTCGCGAGCGCCGACTTCATCACGAAGCTCGCGCAGTTGATCAAGTTCGGCAGCGATGCGAGCGGGAATCCGGCACTCGCGGGCAATCCGGTCTTCCCCCCGCTGAACAGCAACCTGAAGGTCTACATCGAATACTCGAACGAGATCTGGTCGAACGGATTTGCGTTCCCGCAAGGCAACTGGGCGCAGGCGCAGGCGGATGCCGACAGCGCCCTCGTTGCGCTGGAACCGAGTGACACGCTGGCGCGACGGGCGCGCTTCAACGCGCGGCGCTTCTGCGATGTTTGGCGCGCGTTCCAGAGCGTGTTCGGCGACAACACGCGGTTGGTCCGCGTGGCGGCGACGTTCACGTCCAACGACGGCTATACGAATGCCTTCCTCAGCGAGATCGCGTCCTACGGCACGAACGTGAACAACGGCGCCGCAACGCGTCCCGACGTCCTCGCCATCACGACTTATTTCGGCAACGGCATCCAGGACTTCGTCAACGACCAAGGCTTCACCGCGGGCAAGCCGTTCAACGATCCGTACTGGACCAGCCCCACCTTCGCGTCGCACCTCACCACTGCATTCAACGAGTGGAAGCGGCGCATTCTGGCAGGCGACGCCGCCACCGGCGCCGGACCCGATGCGACCGGCATCGGCGGAGGCTTCGACGCCGCCGCGCTGCGCTCGATCATGGACGCGCGGTTGACGTACCGCTTGCCGATCGTCGCTTACGAGGGCGGACCGTCGCTGTTCACCGACAACATCGACTCCGGCGGCACGAGCGACGACGACGGCGTGACCATCTTCATCGAGGCGATGAATCGCGACGCGCGCGTCGCGGACGTCTACCGCATCCACCTCGAGCTCGCCAAAAGCAAAGGACTGTGGACCCACAACCCGTACGTCGACTCGAGCCAGTGGGGCCGCTTCGGACAGTGGGGACATCTCGAGACGCTCGATCAGGATCCCGCGACGCAGCCGAAGTACGCGCTCATGAAAGAGCACTTCGACACGTTCACCACGGTTCGTCACGCCGATATCGCGCCGACCGGCACCGCCCCGCAGTGGGTGGCGCCGTCGCCGGACGCGCTCGTCGGCATCGTCGGCAACGCCTACTCGATCGACATCAACACCACCGCCGGTGATGGCGCGCGCACCGTGACCATCATCAGCACGCTGCTCGAGGCGGGATTGACCGCGACGAATCCGACGGCGTCAACGCTTCGCATCAGCGGCACGCCTACGACCAGCGGCAAGAACTTCGTGTTCGCGCGCGTGGTCGACAGCGACGGCGACGCGTCGTGGTCAATCTTCACCGTGCAGGTCTTCGGCGGAGCGGGAACGCTCATCCAAAGCGATCTGCAGAACGAGACCAATCCCGCCCTGAACCTGCCTTGGTCGAAAACGCACGTGCTGTCGAAAGTGACGTGGACGGGCTGGAGCGCCGGTGCAGGCACCACGGGCGTCGCCGGCAACGATGCGATCAAGTTCCAGCTCAGTGGTAACGCAGACGCCAACGGAGAAACGCTTTCGCAAGCCATCGCCGATAACGAGTTCCTCACCTTCACCATGACGCCTGCGACCGGACCGCTCGACCTGCGCCTCGCGGAGTTCCGCTTCTCGGTCAGCCGCAGCGATCTGCACGCGCCGTCCGGGTACGCCGTCTTCTCCAGCATCGACGGTTTCAGCGAAGCCAATTCACTGGGATCGCTCGTCTACGACGACCGCTTCGAGACCAGCGAGGCGGAGAAGGTGCTCACATTGCCGAATACCGCGGCCTACTCGGCCGTCAATGCGGCAGTGACGTTCCGCATCGTCACGTTCGGCGGGAAGTTCGACGGTCATGCAGCCAGTCTGACGGCGTTCAAGCTGACGCAGAGCCTTCCGCCGTGCTGCACGACGAACATCCCCACGAACGTCGTGGCAACGTCGAACGCCGCAGCGTCCGCGGTCGCCGTGATTTGGACGGCAGTCGAAGGGGCCACGAGTTATGAGATCGTGCGCCGCGCCACGGGCGGCACCGAGACGACGTTCGTCTCCGCCACCAACAGCTTCACCGACACGACTCCATCGTCGAATCAAGCCTTCCTCTACCGCGTCCGCGCCGTCGGATCGTCCGGAACATCCGGCGACAGCGCGCGCAGTCTCGCCACCACCGTCGCATTCACCGACGATGCGCTGGTCGCGCAGTCGACGAAGATCAAGAGCGCGCATCTCACCGAGCTGCGCACTGCAGTCGAAGCCGTGCGCTCGCTCGCGGCACTGACACCGACGACGTACACCGACAGCGTGATCACCGCCGGCTCGACGCAGCCGCGCGCGATTCACATTTCCGACCTCCGCACCGCCCTCTCCTCCGCCCTGACCACCCTCGGCTTCACCGCTCCGGCCTACAGCAGTGGTCTTGCGGCAGGAAGCGTGGTGAAGCAGGTTCACTTCCAGGAGCTGCGCGACCTGGTCAGGTAGTGGATCGACTACGGCGCGAGCCGCTCGCCCGGCTGCGCCGGCTTGCCGATGTCCGCGAAGTCGCGCATGTACACGTGCAGCGCGTAGTTGTCCTGATTCCGCGTGAAGCCCTCGACGAGCTGGCGGTTGTAGTAGTCGATGTTGAAGTCGAACGGATCGCGCGGATCGGTGTCGATGACCTCCATGTCCGCGCGCACCATGAACAGCTTGCCCATGCGCAGCGTGCCGTCGCGGTAGAGCATCCAGTTCGGCTCCGCGCGCGCGGTCGGCACGAGCGGAGCGGCGTTCGTACCGCTGTCGAAGAGCTGCACGAGCTCCCCTTCATGCAGTTCGATGCCCGCGAGATGTCCGGTGATCTCCGGCGGCGGCAGGATCTTCAGCGGATCGATGAGCAGGTCATTCTTCTCCACGCGCACGCCGTTCGGCAGCTTCTTCAGAATCTTGTCGAGCGAGATCCCGAACGCCTTCATCAGCGCCGTGCCGTCGAGATTGCAGATCTCCATCTTCAGCGGATGGATGCGCATCCATCCCTCGTCCGTCGTCGACACGTCCGCCGTCATCTCGAACGGGATGTCGATGATCTTGTGCATGATCCCCTGCTGCACCATGCGCCCCTCGTGCACGTGCACGATGAGGTTCTTGAGCGGCGCGCCTTCGTAGTGGAAGAGGTAGTGATTCATCAGGTCCGTCAGCGCGAGGTCGCTGACGCCGATGCGCGCGCGGAAGAGGCGGACGATGAACGAGCGCTTGTCGTCGAAGTTGAGCGGATGCCCTTCCACGCGGTCGTACATCTCGCCGCGCAGCGTGTGGATGTTCAGCGCGATCGTGGGATCGATGTGGAAATGCACGTTGTGCATCTCCGCCTGCGTGTGCGCCGCGGGCGCGGCATCTTTCGGGACGTCGAAGTTCGCGAGACCGACGGGCGGCGGCTCGACCGCGGCGGGTGCCGCGGACGGCGCCGGCACGCGCGGACAGCAGCACGCGAACAACGTCAGCGCCACCGCGATGCCGGTCAGGAACGGGACGGCGACGAGCAGCGCTCGCCGGGCCAACTGCCTCACATCAGGCGAACGAAGCAAACCTCAAGCCGGTGCGCTCTGCATCTCCGCCAGCGCCATCTCCAGAGCCGCGCTCTTGAGCTGCTCCTGCTCCGTCAACTGCTCGATCTCCGCCTGTCGAATCGCGGCGAGCCGCGCCTCGCGTAAGCCGTAGACGCACGACCAGATCAGGAAGATGTCTTCGAACACGACCCACGCCGCATGTTCGAGGAAGCGCCACCACTCCGCGTTCGCGACGCCGTACACCGACTCCGGCCAGAAGATGCCGCGCAGGAAATGATCCGCGGCGACGACGATCGTCGCCGTGAGAATGACCTGCCAGTCGAGATAGAACGCGAGGAACGCGAGCGAGCCGAAGACGTGAAAGTGCGTCTCGATGCGGCCGCCGGTGAGGTGAATGAGCAACGCGGAGGAGAGCATCTGCGACGCGGCGATGACGTGTCGCGTGAGCTTCGTGCCCGGTCGGAAGATCGCCATGAGGATCGGCAGCAGCGCAATGCCCGCGCCTCCGATGACCGCGACCCACACGTGCATGTGGACGACGCGCTCCTTC
>DATELS010000677.1:0-3880 GCA_035276365.1 Thermoanaerobaculia bacterium | reverse complement strand
ACGGAGATCGCGGCGCGAGAGGAAGTAGAGGTACTTGCCGTTCGGATCGAACGCGGGCGACCACGACTCCATCGCCGGCGACGTGAGCCGCGTCTTCTCGCCCTTCTCGACGTTGTACAGCCACACCGCGTTGTTCCAGTTCGGCTCGAACAGCGCGTACGCGAGCCACTTGCCATCCGGGCTGAAGCGATACGACTCGTTGACCGTGTCGTACGAGCCGCCGCGATCCGCCTGCGCGACGAGCGTCGTCGCACCGGTCGCGACGTCGATGAGGAGGATGCGCATCTCGCGATCGCTCGTCACGATGCGTTTGCCGTCCGGCGACCACACGATCATGCCGAGCGGCCCGGTGTGATCTTTCGTGAGCTGGCGCGGCGGACTCGTGCCCGCGGCCGGCGCGAGCCACACCTGCTCCTCTCCCGAGCGATCGGAGACGAACGCGATCCATTTGCCGTCGCGCGACCACGCCGGATACTGCGCACGCGCGCCGGGCGTCGCCTCGACGAGTCGCCAGTCGCCTTGACCCACGGGCAACGTGAGGATCTGTCCGCGCGACTCGACGATCACGCGCTTGCCGGTCGGTCCGAGCGCGGCGCGCACGAGGCGATCTTTCGCGGGGACGCGGCGCTCGCGCGCGTGAATGCGATCGGAGGTCAGTCGAATGGAGAGCGCGGACGACTTGCCCGTCGCGGGATCGTAGAGGCCGAGGGAGTTGCCGTGCTCGAAGACGACACGCTTGCCGTCGGTCGAGGGATAGAGCAGGTCGTAATCGTTGTAGCTCGTGACGGCGGTCGCGTTGCCGTTCTGCGGATCGACGCGATAGAGATTGGACGTGCCGTTGCGATCGCTCGCGACGTACAAATCGTTGCCGACCCACAGCGGCGTGGTGTCGATCGCGGGATCGCTCGTCACGCGCCGGAAGGTGTTCGTCTTGAGATCGGTGAGCCAGACGTCGTCGGCCTGACCGCCGCGATAGTGCTTCCAGTGCTGCCACTCGCCGCTGATGGGCACGAACGCGACGCGCGTTCCGGACGGATCGATCGCCGCATGTTCGACGCGCGGAATCGGCAGGAGCTTCGGCACGCCGCCGCTCGCGGGAACGCTCCACAGTCGGTTGTGCCATTCGGCGTTGAGCCGGCCGGAGCGGAAGTAGAGGGTCTTGCCGTCCGCGCTCCACGCGACGGGACGCGCGTTGGCGTTGTCCCACGTGAGCCGCACGGGCGCGCCGCCGCTGACGTTGATGACGTAGAGATCGGGACCGCCGTCGTACTCGCCGCTGAACGCGAGCTGCGTTCCGTCGGGCGAGAAGAGCGGGTGCGACTCCGTGCCGTTGTGCGTGGTGAGCCGCCGCGCCTCGCCGTCCGTCGCGGACGCGATCCAGAGATCGCCCTCCGCGGTGAAGGCGATGGTGTCGCCGTGAATGGCAGGACTCCGCAGAAACGACTCGGCGCCGTGAAGCGACGCGGTCAGGAACATCGAGAGAAGGAGCAGGCTGCGCAGACGCATGCGGACGATTCCTCTCGGCTGGATTTGTGCCGCGAGTATATCGAGCTACAGAGATTTCGCGAGCTCGTGCAGCGGCATGCCGAAGAAGTCGCTCACGATGCCCGTCGCGCGATAGCCGTGCTTCGCGTAGAACGCGCGCGCCCTCTCCAATGGCTCGGTCGTATCGAGCGTGACACGCGTCGCTCCCTCGCTGCGCAGATGCGCCTCCGCGATTTCGAGCAGCGCGCGCGCAACGCCGCGCCCCTGCGAAGACTCGCGTACGGCCATGCCGCGCAGATGTCCATCGCGCGCGGCGATGGTTCCGACGACTTCGCCCGCGCGCGTGACGCCGACGAAGATCGCCATCGACTGCATGCGCGCGGCAAGCATCTCGCGCGTGAGGACGGTGTCGGCGTATCCGCCGCTCGTGTACCGCGTGCGGTACGGCTCGAACGCCTCGGCCAGACACGCGAGGATCGGCTCGATGTCCGCCGACGTCGCGCGACGAATGCCGAAACCGTTGTCGACACTGCGAGGCCATTCCATGTTCTTCGCGACGTCGCGCGAAATCTGCGCGCCCCACATGCGCTCGACGAGCGCGAGCGCCAGATCGATGCCCGCACTCACGCCCGCGGACGTGGCGACGCGCTCGTGCATCACGAAGCGCGCGCCTTCGATCACGGCGATCGCGGGAAACTCGCGCAGCAGCTCGAGCGACGCGTGGTGCGTCGTCGCGGAGAGTGCGTCGAGCACGCCCGCGGCCGCGAGCACGATCGCGCCGGTACACACCGAGGCGATGAAGCCGCGTTGCGCGCGCACGAAGTCGAGCACGCGCGCGTCGTTCCGCGCATGCGTGCGGGCGCCGAGGCCGCCGGGGACGATGAGGAGGTCGAGGTCGCGTGCGTCGTCGAACGTGAGATCGGGAACGACGCGCAAGCCGTAGCGGCATCGCACCGGATCGCGCGTCGCCGCGACGAGCGCGAGTGAGCACGACGCGCCGAACCGGTTGGCCATGCCGAACACTTCGAACGGTCCGGCGAAGTCGAGCTCCTCGACGTCGTCGAACACGAGAATGCCGGCCGCGGTCATAAACCCTGGAGCAGGATCATGCGCGTCTCCGCCGTCTGCTGGCGCAGGCGTTTCGCCTCGAGATACTCCGGCGACTCCCACCACGTGCGCGCCGCCTCGACCGACGGAAACTCGAGGATGACGCAGCGCTGCGGCGACCACGAGCCCTCCAGCACCTCCACCTTCGGCCCGCGCACGAGGTACTTGCCGCCGTACAGCTCGATGGCGGGCGGCGCCATCTGCTTGTACGTTTCGTATCGCTGCGGATCGCGCACATCGACTTCTACAAAGACATAGGCGGCCATCGGTCCTCCTCCGCGACGTCGTAATGCTGTACGGTTCGCTCGTACTCCGCGAGCAGCGCGATCGCCTCGGGTGCAATCACGGCGCGCTCGATGTCGTCGCCCGCGAATCGCGTGATCGCCTCGCGCGACTCCCAAAGCGTCATGACGATGATCTGCGTGCGATCGCCGTCGTCGCGCGTCAAGAGCTGCGCGCCGCAATAGCCTTCGAGCGACTGCAGCGCCGTGAACACGTTCTCGCGCAGATGCTGCGCGTACGCGGCGACGTTTTGCGCGAGCGCGCTCGCGCGCCACACGCGCGCGATCACGCGGGCACCTCCTCGACGTGCATCAGCCAGCCGTGCGAATCGGGAACGCGTCCCGTGCGAATGTCGTGAATCGTGTCGCGCATCTTCATGAGCAGCGAATCCTCCGTCAATGGCAGCAGGAGATCTTCGCCTTTGTACCCGATCGCGGAGACGGGCGCGATCGTCGCCGCGGTGCCGACGCCCGCCGCCTCGCGCACGCGTCCCTCGCGATAAAGCCGCACGAACTCGTCGATCGCGATCGGCCGCTCCTTCACCCGCACGCCCGCCTCGCGCGCGAGCGTGAGCAGCGTGTCGCGCGTGACGCCCGGCAGGATCGTGCCGGTGAGCGGCGGTGTGACGAGCGCGTCGTCGATGACGAAGACGAGGTTCATGACGCCGCCTTCTTCGACGAAGCGCTGCTCGCGTGCATCGAGCCAGAGCACGTTGTGATAGCCGCGTTCCTGCGCCTCCATCGACGCGACGAGCGTCCCCGCGTAGTTGCCCGCGGGCTTGACCTCGCCCGTGCCGCCGACGCATGCACGCACGTAGCGCTCTTCGACGAGCAGGCGAATGGCGCCCGAAAAGTAGGTGCCGACGGGCGCGGTGACGACGACGAACCGATAGCTCCTCGCCGCCCTCACCTGCAAGCACTCCTCGGTCGCAAAGCAAACCGGCCGGATGTACAGCGCGCCGCCCTCGCCGCGCGGCACCCACTCGCGATCGAGCGCGACGAGCGCG
>DATELS010000676.1:0-2285 GCA_035276365.1 Thermoanaerobaculia bacterium | reverse complement strand
TCTTCGCCCGCGCCGATCACACCGTCGCCGCTTCCGATCAGCTCACGCTGCGGCTCAACACGTACGACGTCACCAGCGACAACGCACGCAACGCCGGAGGACTGAACGCCGTCAGCCGAGGCACGGCGCTCGAAAATCACGACCGTACGCTGGCGGCCAGCAATCTCCGGACGCTCTCGGACCGGGCCATCAGCGAGACGCGCGCGCAGGTCACGCGCAGTCGCCTCTCCGCGCCGCCGAACGACGTCACCGGACCGGCGGTCACGATCTCCGGCATCGCCAGCTTCGGCACCGCGACGAACTCGCCCACCGCGCGCGACATCGATCTCGAGCAACTCGTACAGAACGTGCTCTGGCTGCGCGGCGCGCACGCGATGAAGGGCGGCGTCGACGTGCTGCGCAACCGCGTGCGCATCGCCTTCGCCGGCGCGCTGCAGGGCGTGTACACGTTCACGAGCCTCGCGAACTTTCTCACCGGCCGCTACGCGAGCTTTCAGCAGGCGTTCGGCGAGCCCGACACGCACCAGTCGAACCTCAACCTGGGCGCATTCGTGCAGGACGAGTGGCGCGCGTCGCGTCGCGTGATCGTCAACGCCGGCCTGCGCTACGACGTGCAGCAGTTGCCGTCGCTCGTCGAAACCGATCACGACAACGTCTCGCCGCGCGTCGGCATCGCCTGGGACGTGCGCGGCGACGGGCGCGGCGTGCTGCGCGCGGCGGCCGGCGTGTACTACGACCGGATTCCGCTGCGCGCCGTCTCGAACGCGCTGCAGCGCAACGGCGTCACGTATCGCGTCGCGCAAGTCGGTCCGGACGCGCCCGGCGCGCCGATCTTTCCGAATGTCTTCGCCGCGTTTCCGGCGAACGTCGTCACGAACATCACGACGATGGACCCGCACATCGAGAGCGCGCGCTCCGAACAGGCGACGCTGCAGTACGAGCGACAACTCGGCAACGCGACCTCGGCCTCGATCGGCTACGAGCATCTGCGCGGCCGCGACCTCATCATGTCGCGCCGCGTCGCGACGAACGTCACGCGCTTCGAGTCGATCGGCGACTCGTGGTACGACGGCCTGACGCTCGCGCTGGCGCGGCGCGCGACGTCGCGCGGCAGCGTCCGCGTCTCCTACACGTTCTCGAAAGGTCTCGACACCTCGGGCAACTTTTTCTTCAGCCAGCCCCAAAACGCGAATGACGTCGCCGCCGAGCGCGGCCGCTCGGACAACGATCAACGCCATCGCGTGACGCTCAGCGGCACATTCACCGCACGAGGCTGGCTGCTGTCGTCGATGTTCACATACGCGTCCGCGCTGCCGTTCAACATCCAGTTGCCGAACGACCGCAACGGCGACACGGTGTTCAACGATCGCCCGCCCGGCGTCGGTCGCAACACCGGCAAAGGCTTCGACTTCGCATCGCTCGATCTGCGCCTCAGCCGTACGTTCGCCCTCGGCAACAGCATGTCCATCGAGGCGCTCGTCGAAGGCTTCAACGTCCTCAACCGCGCGAATCGTCAGGTGCCGAACAACATCATCACCTCGCCGACATTCGGCCAAGCCACGGCGGTGAACGATCCGCGTCAGGTGCAACTCGGGCTCCGTCTGTTGTTTGGCTCGTGACGTTCTGGCACGCCGCTCGCCTATAGCCGGCCCAGGAATGCCCGAACGGCGTAACCAAGAATGGCCCGGCGCGCGCGAACGGCGGTCTTTCCCTCGACCTCCGCTCTGGCTGAATCTGCTTCTGCTCCTTCTCGGAGTGGCGGGGATCGTCTACGCGCGCCATCACCGCGAGCTCGTCGCGAGCGAGTACGCCGACGTCATCAATGAACAGGCGCGCACGCCCGCGGACGTCCGCAAGCTCAAAGACGAGCTCGCGGACATGGACCTCACCCGCACGCAGTTGCAGCGCGAGCTCGACGGCCGGATGAAATTCGTGTCGGGACTGAAGTCCGAGAATTTCTATCTCTCGGTCGACACGAAAACGCGCAAGCTGCGCTTCTATTACGGCGGCACCGTCCTGCGCGAGGCGGACATTACCCTCGGCGAGCCGCGCACGATCAAGTCGCAGAGCAAGTCGTGGACGTTCCTCCCCGTCAAAGGTGCGTTTCCCGTGGAGGCGAAGCTCGTCGGCTATGACTGGCCGATTCCGGACTGGGTCTACGCAATGAACAACCAGCCCGTCCCGGCGACGCGCGCGGTCGTGCACAACGGCCTCGGCGGCTACGTGATTCTTCTGCCCAATGGCTACGCGATTCACTCGCCGCCCGCGGACGACAGTCCGCTGCA
>DATELS010000675.1:0-4080 GCA_035276365.1 Thermoanaerobaculia bacterium | reverse complement strand
GTGCGCATGCGCTGCGTGAGCGCGGGCATCGTCGACGGGAACTTGCCCTTCACCGCGATCGCCGCGGTCATGAGCCGCTCGGCGGTCGCGTCGTCGCCCGCGAGCTGCGCGGCGCGCGCGGCGTGCCACAGGAACGTCGTCTTCTGCGCGGGATTCTTCGTCGCGTTTGAGCCGCGCATATACGCCGCCTGCGCCTCGGCGAACTTCTCGCCGCCGAAGTAGGCGCGGCCGAGGTCGAATTGGAGGGAGTCGGAGTAGACGCGGTGGAGCGCCGTCTGCAGCACCGCCGCCGCGCGATCGAATCGGCGATGCTTCGAGAACGTGTCGCCGAACAGCACGAGCTGCGGCGTGTCGAGCCGGGCGATGATCTCCGGACGATCGAGCGCGCGCGCGACGCGATCCGCCGCATCGTCCGCGGTGCCGCCGCGCAAGAGCGCGAGTCCGCGCGTGAACGCGTCGTCGAGCTGCTTCTTCTCCGCGAGCACTTCCACGATGCGCGCGCTCATCTCGCGGCGACGTTCGGTCGACGCGGACGGCGCGACGGTGGCGATGAAATCCGCGAGGCGCTTCGGATCGCCTTCGTCCGCGAGGTAGTCGAGCTCCTCGTCGATCGCGCGCTCGCGATAGATCGAGTCGGGATGCTCCGCGATCAGCGTCGTGCGAAAGCGGCTCGCCTCTTCGTCGTCCGCGACCTGCGATGCCTGATAGAGCGCGCGGTCGCGGAATGGATGCCCTTTCGCGAGATATGGCGCGAGCTTGCGCGCCGCGTCGCTCTTCTCATTCGACTCGACGAGCGCGCGCGCGTGCAGGTAGGCGAGCGACCATTTCTTGTAGAGATCGGGATGCTGCGCCTCGATTGCGCCGAGGAGGCGATCGAGATCGTCGGCGGAGGCTTGCTCGAAAGTCTGCGTCCACCGCTCGACGTTGGGAATCCCCTCGGGCGGCGTCGTCGCGACCTCGCCCGCGGACGGACGAAACACGGCGCGACGCCGCACGCGCTCGCGCACGAGGATCGTGCCGAGAATGGCGACGGCGAGGAGGATCGCGGCGATGGCCGCGAGGGTGAGGCGTTTCAGCGTCAACGATCGTCTCGGGCGAGCGTGCCCGAAAGAATCGCTTGCGGAGCTCGCCTCAGGATCTCCGCCCGTGCAATCGCATAGCCAAGAATCGCGTCGACGAGGACGCGGCGCCCGTCGCGCGAGAGCAGGATCAGGATCTTGTCCTTCACCTCGCGCACCTCGACGATGTCTTCCCAGCGCATCCAGTCGCTGTGCTTCCCGAACCACGTCAGCAGGCGGTTCTCGTACTTCACGCCCACTTCGCTCAGGTAGATGTGATCGCCGTACTGCAGGATCGCCGCGGCGACGGTGCCGAGGAAGAGGAGGACGAGGCCGGCCATGGGGAGAAACGCGTAGTCGGTCGGATGCTCGGAGAGGTACATGAAGAAAATCGCCGCCGACCCGAACGACGCCGCGCACGAGATGATCCGCGGCACGGGCGGGCGCTCGAAGACGAGGATGGGGCTCTCCGGCATGGGCGAATCAGTCATAGCACAACCGATACGTTAGAATCCCCGCCCCATGCGCTGGAGCCGTTTTTTCATCAATACGTTGCGAGAAGTTCCCGCCGACGCGGACGTCATCAGCCAGAAGCTGATGATGCGCGCCGGCATGATCCGGAAAGTCGCCGCCGGCATCTACACCTACCTGCCTCTCGGACTGCGTTCCATCCACAAGCTGGAGAACATCGTCCGGCAGGAAATGACGCGTGCCGGAGCGACGGAACTGCTGATGCCCGCCATCCAGCCGGCGGAGCTCTGGATGGAATCGGGGCGGTGGCAGAAGTATGGGAAGGAGCTGCTCCGGATCAAAGACCGGCACGATCGCGACTTCGTGTTCGGCCCGACGCACGAGGAAGTGATCACGGAGACGGTGCGCGACTCGGTGAGCTCGTACCGGCAACTGCCGATCAACCTGTACCAGATCCAGACGAAGTTCCGCGACGAAGTCCGTCCGCGTTTCGGCCTGATGCGCGGCCGCGAGTTCATCATGAAGGACGCGTACTCCTTCCACACGACGCGCGAGTCGCTCGACGAGACGTACGACGCGATGCGGGACGCCTACAGCCGGATCTTTCATCGCTGCGGGTTAGACCACGTACCCGTCGAAGCCGATACCGGAAACATCGGCGGATCGGCGTCGCACGAGTTCATGGTGCTCGCGCAGTCGGGCGAAGACGCGGTGGTGAGCTGCCCAAACTGCCGCTACGGCGCGAACGTGGAGAAGGCGACGTCGAAGTTTTTCGACGACGAAGTCGAGCCGGCGCCGTCCGAGGCGATCGCGGAGTTGCACACGCCGGGAACGCAGACGATCGACGACGTCGGCCGCTTCCTGCACAAGCCGACCGCGCAGCTCGTGAAGACGCTCGTCTTCGATACGGACCTCGGCCCGGTGATGGTGCTCGTCCGCGGCGACCGCGAAGGCAACGAGATCAAGATCAAGAACCACCTCGGCGCGCAGTTCCTCGAGCTGATCTCGGAGTCGCGCTTCGAGGAGGCGACCGGTGGCGTGATCGGCTACTGCGGTCCGGTCGGCACGAAGTGCGCGCGCGTGCTCGCCGATCACTCGCTGAAGGGACGCAAGCGCTGGATCGTCGGTGCGAACAAGAAGGACCATCACCTCGACTACGCGGTCCCGGGACGCGATTTCCCGGAGCCGGAGTATGGCGACTTCACGACCGCGGTCGCGGGCGACCCGTGCGTGCGCTGCGGCACGGCGCTCGAGGTCTATCGCGGGATCGAGGTCGGACACATCTTCAAGCTCGGCACGAAGTACTCGGAGGCGATGCACTGCGAGTTCCTCGACGAGAGCGGACAGCGCGTCCCGATGATCATGGGCTGCTACGGCCTCGGCATCGGTCGCACGGTGGCGTCGGCCGTCGAACAGAGTCACGACGACGACGGCATCATCTGGCCGGTGCCGATCGCGCCGTTCGAAGTGCTCGTGACGACGCTCGGCAAGGACGAGGCGGTAGTGCGCGCGGCGACGGACGTGTACGAGAAGCTGCTCGCCGCGGGCGTCGACGTGCTGCTCGATGATCGCGACGAGCGTCCCGGCGTGAAGTTCAAGGACGCGGACCTGATCGGCATCCCGCTGCGCATCGCCGTCGGCGCGAAGAGTCTCGCCAACGGGCAGATCGAGTGGAGCACGCGCAAGGAGAAGCAGAAGCAACTCGGCGCGCCGGAGGAAGTCGTGGCGAGCGTGATCGAGGCGGTGCGCTCGGCGAACGCGTAATTCCTGCGCTATCCTTTTCCCATGCGCAGAATCGTGTTGGTCTTCGCCGTCGCTCTCCTCGCTCTGCCCGCCGTGGCGCAGAACGTCGACATCGAGTCGCTCTCCGGACTGCAGTTCAACTTCGGCAATCCCGGCGCCCGCTCCCTCGGCATGGGCGGCGCGTTCCTCGGACTCGCGGACGATGCTTCGGCCGCCGAAGCAAATCCGGCCGGCCTGACGATCCTGCGCAAGGCGGAGATCTCGCTCGAGGCGCGCAATTACCTCGAGACGCAGCTCTTCACGACGACGGGCACGTTCCCGGACATCACGCGCACGCCGTTCGCGCATCACAGCGACCGCGTGGTGGTGACGTTCGCGAGCGCGGTGCTCCCGATCAAGAACAAGTTCACGCTCGGCGCCTACTATCACCAGCCGCTCCGCAACGAAGGCGGCGGACTCGTGGCGCCGGTCGTCGATCCGGTGACGCACCAGACGACGACGCAGCTCCCGAACTTTTTCCTGCCGGTGCAGAGCGGAAGCACGTTCGGCGATCCGATCACGCAGCAGCAGTGCGAGACGCTGCGCACGCAGCAGAACAATCCATTCGCGTGCCTCGAGTTCCGGCTCGATCCGTTTCTCTCCGCGGTGAATGTGCGTCTGCGCACGTTCGGACTCGCGGGCGCATGGCAGATCCATCCGAAGTTCTCGATCGGCGCGACGGTGCGCCACCAGCGCTTCGTGGAGCGCGCGGCGACGGTGCGTTTCACGCAGAGTTTCCAGACGAGCTCGATCGCGATTCAGGCGACGG
>DATELS010000674.1:0-6776 GCA_035276365.1 Thermoanaerobaculia bacterium | reverse complement strand
CGAGCTCGCGGAAGCGCGCGCGGTGATACACACGAAAGTCGACGCCGCTCTCGCGCAGCGCGCGCCACACCGCGGGATTGGTCGTCTTGCCGCCGCGCTGATCGACGAGCACGCGCACTTCGATCCCGCGTCGCGCGGCCGCGGTCAACGCTTCCACCACGGCGTCCGAAACGATTCCGTCCATCCAGAGGAACGTCTCGAGATGCACGTGATGCGTCGCGCGGGCGACGTCATCGAACAGCGCGTCGAAGAATCCGCCGTCCTGCACGATGCGCACGGCGTTTCCTTCCGTCAGCCGTCCCCATGTCAGCGCGGCGATCGAGCGGCGCAGCGACTCCGGATCGGCGTCGCGCGGCACGTTGAGGTCGACATGCCTTCGCCGCGTGCGCGACCACAACACGTACGCGATCAAAGCGGCGAGAGCGAGGGCAAGCGCAAGAGCGATCCGCAAACGCCGGGTGAAGTGCAAGCGGGGCGCCGGGCACGACAACGGCATTTCTGTCGCTCGTGGCGAAGAGAAAGCGCCGCCTGCTGCCGTACTGGCTCAGGCGTGGGGAACGAAAATGCGGCGGATGTGAAGGCATGCACGCGTATCACGTCGAAGCGCGGTGCGTCGCATGCGACGGCGCGTTCTGTCCGCTGTGCGTCGTCGTCGTGGAAGGCGAGGTCTTCTGCGCCGGCTGCGCGAAGGAGTCGTGATGGCCGCGCGCGCGATCTGGAAAGGCGTCCTGCACATCGGCACCACGACGGTGCCCGTCAAGCTCTACTCCGCGGTCACCGACCGCTCCATTCACTTCCGCCTGCTGCACAAGACCGACAAGGCGCCGGTGAAACAGGAGCTCATCAGCTCGGACACCGGCGACGCTGTCGACTACAAGGAAGTGCGCAAGGCGTTTCCGCTGACGCGCGGACGCATGGTCGTCCTCGAAGGCGAGGAGCTGGAGACGCTGCGCCCGAAGGACTCGCGCGACATCGAGATCTCGCGCTTCGTCGACATCCACGATATCGACCATCGCTGGTACGAGCGCGCCTACTACCTCGGACCTGACGGCAATACGAAAGCGTACTTTGCCGCGGCGGCCGCACTGGAGCGCAAGAAGAAGGAAGGCGTTGCGCGGTGGGTGATGCGCGATCGCGAGTACGTCGGCGCGCTGCTCGCGGAAGACGGCTACTTGATGCTCATCACGCTTCGGCATGCCGAGGAGATCATCGCGGCGGATGCGTTGACGCCGCCGGCCGGACGCGCGCTGCAGAAGCGCGAAGTCGAGATGGCGGAGCAGCTCATCTCCGCGCTGCACGGCGAATTCGATCCGGCGCAGTATCGCGATGAGTATCGCGCCCGTGTCATGGAGCTCGTCGAGGCGAAGTCCGAGGGCGGGAAGCCGAAGCTGAAGGTGTTCCGGCCGAAGAAGCAGAAGGAAGAGCAACTCGCCGACGCGCTCGAGGCGAGTCTCGCCGGAATGAAGAGGAAGGCTCGTGGCTGAAGAAGAACTCGACGACGCATTACAGCCGAGCGGCATGCGCCCGTTCTGGAGCGGCACCATCACGTTCGGACTCGTGACCGTGCCGGTCGCGTTATACGCCGCGACGCGCGCCCGCGGCGTCGCGTTGCGCATGCTCGGTCCGGACGAGGCGCCGGTGCAGCGTCGCTATGTCTGCTCGAAAGACGGCAAGGCGCTCGACGCGGACGACATCGTGCGCGGCTACGAGATCGAGAAGGGGAAGTTCGTTGTCGTCACGGACGAGGAGCTCGAGGCGGTCGAGCCGCGCAAGTCGCGCGAGATCGATCTGCAGCTCTTCGTCGACGTCGACGACATCGACCCGATGTACTACGAGCGCGCGTACTACCTCGTGCCCGCGGGCGGAACGAACAAGGCGTACCGGCTGCTTGCGGAAGTGATGGAGAAGAAGAAGCAGGCGGGCATCGCGACGTTCGTGATGCGCGCGAAGGAGTACATGGTCGCGATCATCGCGGAGAACGGGATCCTGCGCGCGGAGACGCTGCGCTTCGCGGACGAGATCCGCAAGCCGGACGACGTCGGCCTGCCGAAGAAGCCGAAGATCGGCGCCGCGGACGTGAAGAAGATCGAGACGCAGATCGCGCGTCACGCGAAGAAGTTCGACATGCGCGAACTGCTCGACGATTACACCGAGCGCCTGGAGAAGCTCGTCGCGAAGAAGGAGAAGAAGCGCGAGGACGTCGTGCGCGTGGCCGAGGAGAAAGGTGCGGAGGAGGAGGGCGGCGGTGAAGTGGTCGACCTCATGGCCGTGCTGAGCCGCAGCCTGCAACAGGGCGGGCGGAAGGCGCCGAAGAAGGCGCCCGCCAGCCGGAAGAGATCGACGAGCACGAGCTCGAAGAAGAAGTAGTTACTTTCCGCGCAGCGACGCCACTTCCTGCGTCGCGCCCCAACGCGCGACGTAGCCGCGGGCGTCGACGTGCAAGTACGGACCGTGCGCCGCGTTCGCGTGATACACGCCCGCGCCGCCCTTCAGCCAGCCCCACTCCGGCGACTCGTCGATGCCTTCCGCGACGTGCAGCAGGAGGCGCGCGTCGCCGGCGTCGATGCGACCGTCGCGGTTGATGTCGTCCATGTTGCCGTCGCCGTTCGCGTCGATGTAGATGTCCATCGCGTCGCCGTAGAGATGGCGCGAGTGCTCGGTCTCGTTGCCGATCTTCGAGTTGTAGTACGGCGTGCGGAAGCCCGACATCACCGCGAAGCGATCGAAGTGCAACCCTTCCTTTGTCTGCAGCTCGTGCTGCAGGATCTCCAGCTTCAGCAGCGCCTCCGTGCGCAGCACGACGAACTTCGCGGGACCGTCGAGCTTGCACTGAAAGTCTTTCATCCGATAGTGATCGGACACGCGCAGCGTGCCGTTGTCGCCCGTCAGGCGGACGAAGCCTTTCGGCGGCTCGTACGACTCCAGTCCCTTCAGCGGCTCCGCGTATTTGCCGACGCGATAACCGTCGAGCACGCCGTTCTTCATCGCGTCGTACGGCACAGCCGCGGCGAGCGCGAGCGTGAGCTCACGGCCGCCCGCGCTCACACGCGCGTCGCCCGCGACATCTCCGCCCTGCGACTCCACGATCACCGCACCATCCTCCGCGACGACGTTGAATCCCGCCGGCGCTTCCAGCACCGCGTCGACCGGCAGCGCGTCGATGCGCAGCGTGTTCTGCGCCTGCGGAACGACCGGCAGGTACAGGCGCTGCACATAGGAAGGCACGGCCTCGAGTCGGACATTCGTGCCCGCGATATCAGCGTGCAAAGCGGGCGCGACAGCGGCGGCGGAGAGGGCGCAGGCGAGAGCGATTAAGTTTTTCGCGTTTTTCAGCATAGGGGATGCGCATCAAAACGATCGCAGAGACAGCGCGATTTCAATTCGAAGCAACCGGAATATAGTGATCAATGACAGGAGTAGAGCGACCAGTGAAACCCATCATCGGCATCGGATCCGACGTGCAACACGTCGAAGGCAAGCGCGACCGTGCGTTCGCGTACACGACGTACATCGAGTCGCTGCGGCGCGCCGGAGCGGTCCCGGTGCTCATCCCGCCGCAGCCGGAAAATGCGGCGGAGATCGTCGCGGGACTCGACGGCATTCTCCTCGCGGGCGGCGACGACTGCGACCCCATGGTCTACGGCGAAGAGCCGCTGCCGAGCATCGAGCCGATGGATCCACGTCGCCAGTCGAACGATCTGACGCTCGCACGCGTCGCACGCGAACGCGGCATCCCCACCCTCGGCATCTGTCTCGGTCTGCAGGTGATGAACGTCGCCGCGGGCGGCACGCTCGTGCAGGACATCGACTCGCAGCTCGAGACGGAGATTCAACACGCGAGCATCCCCGAGGATCGCGCGCGGCATGACGTGATGATCGAGAAGGGGACGAAGCTCGCGGACATCGTCCCCGCGGTCGAGCTCAACGTGAACTCGTCGCATCATCAGGCGATCAAGAAAGTCGCGGATGGACTGCGCGTCACCGCGCATGCGCCTGACGGCATCGTCGAAGGTCTCGAAGACCCCCGCCATCCCTTCTACCTCGGCGTGCAATGGCATCCCGAGGACATGAGCGGCGAGGGGTCGGCGTCGTCGTTGTTCGCGGCGTTCGTCGAGGCGGCGCGCAAGTACGCGGAGTCGAAAAACGAAACCTTCGTTGCGCGCTCCGTCACAGACAACTGACAAACGCCAAACGCCGGACGGAATAGCATTTCCTCCATCGTCCGTTCAGCACGGACGGAGGCCCAAGCTCTTGACTCGACGCATCGTATTCGCCGCCCTCGTGGCGCTCGTGCTCGCACCGCCTTCCTTCGCGGGAACGTGGCTGAAGAGCGTTGGTGCTGCTCAGAAAGCGGCGAAGGAGAAGAACCAGCTCATCCTCGTCGACATGTTCGCGGAGTGGTGCGGCTGGTGCCATCGCTTCGAGCGCGAGGTCTTCCCGGCCGCCGCGTTTCAGGACGCGACGAAGGACATCGTCCTCCTGCGACTCGACACCGAGGATCGCGCGGAGGGGACGCAGTTCGCGCGCAAGTACTCGGTGACGTCGCTCCCGACGTTCCTCGTCCTCGCGCCCGATCTCACGATCGCCGGCATCATCCGCGGCTACGCGCCGCCGAATGAATTCGTCGCGCGACTCAAGGAGACGCGCAAGAGCTACGAGAGCTTTCTCGTGAAGCTGCAGAACGAGCCGAAGCTCGGCAAGGACTGGGTGGGACGGCTCACGCTCGCGAAGGAGTTGACGTCGCGCGGCGCGTACGACAAGAGCATCCCGCGCCTCAAGGCGCTCACGGCGGAGAAGGGCATGCCGGCCGCGATTCGCGATGACGCGTACTACCAGCTCGCCGTCGCGTACGCGGTGCAGAGCAAGTACGACGAGTCGCTGAAGACGATCAAGCAGCTCACGTCGTTGAGCAAGCTCGGAGAGGCGGTGGAGCAGGCGCAGGTGCTGGCCGGCAACATCTATCTCGACCAGGGCAACCTCCTCGGCGCCCGCAATCAGTTCAAGTTCTTCATCGACACGTATCCGCAGTCGCAATACGCCGCGAACGTCGAGACGATGCTCACCGAGATCGAGCGACGCCTCGCCGCGGGCATGAAATGAGACGAGCCGTCGCGGCGCTCCTGCCGCTTCTCGCTTTCGCCGCCACCGCCTTCGCCCAACTCGGATTCGGCGCGCAGGACGCGCAGCCGAAGGCTTCGATCACCGGCTCGATTCAAAAGCGCACCGGCGACGAAGTGGAGGGAACGATCGTCGCGACGATCGCGGACGGATGGCACGTCAACTCGAACACGCCGACCGAGGAGTTCGCGATTCCGACGGTGCTGGAGATGGACTCCGAGACCGCGGAGCTCATCGAGGCGAAGTATCCGCAGCACACGATGAAGGCGTTCGAGTTCACCGGCGGCAGGTCGCTGGCGGTGTACGACGGCAAGGTCAACATCGGCTTTCGCGCGAAGCTGAAGAGCGGCGCGACGAAGATCGGCGCGGTGCTGCGCTTTCAGGCATGCAGCGATCGGGTGTGCCTGCCGCCGAATTCAGCGCGCACGGTCATTGATGCCAGTGTCGTGGCGGCGCCGCCGGCCGAGGCGGCTGGCGCTCCACAGAAATTCACGCCGCTGACCGCGGCACCGAAGAATGCGGCGCCGGCGTCGGATGATCGTCTCGCGAAGACGTTCAACGATCGCGGACTTCCGCTCACCCTCGCTCTTCTTTTTCTCGGCGGACTCGCGCTGAATCTCACGCCGTGCGTGTTCCCGCTCATCCCGATCACGCTCGGCTTCTTCTCGATGCAGAGCGATGGGCGGCGCTCGCGCCGCTTCGCGCTCTCCTCGATGTACGTACTTGGCATCGTCATCACGTACTCGACCCTCGGCGTGCTTGCGGCGCTCGGCGGGAAGATGTTCGGCGCGTGGCTGCAGTATCCGGCGGTGCTGATCGGATTCGCGCTGTTGATGCTCGTCCTCGCGTCGTCGATGTTCGGCGCGTTCGAGATTCAGCCGCCGCGCTGGCTCGCGAACCGCTCGCAGGGACGCGCGGGACTCGCGGGCGCGCTGACGATGGGACTCGCGATCGGCATCGTGGCCGCGCCGTGCGTGGGTCCGGTGGTGATCTCGCTGATCACGCTCGTCGCGCAGCTCGGCAAGCCCGTTCTCGGCGGCGTCATGTTCGCCACGCTCGCCTTCGGCCTCGGCTTTCCCTATCTCGTCGCGCTGAACGCGCTCCCGCGTCCCGGCGAGTGGATGGTGACGGTGAAGAAGGCGATGGGCTTCGTCCTCATCGCGATGGCGTTCTACTTCCTGCGACCGATCATCGGCGATCTCGCGTTCCAGTACGGCGTCGCAGCGAGCTTGATCATCGGCGCGGCGTTCCTGTTCGCGTCGAAGGTGAAAGGCGCGCGTGGACTGCGACACACGGCCGCGGTGCTGCTGCTGATCGCCGGCGTCGCGTTCGCGATGCCGAAGAAACGCGAGCCGGGAGTGGTGTGGACTCCGTACGACGCGAAGGCGATCGCCGCCGCGCGTGCCGCCGGCAAGCCGGTGGTCATCGACTTCTACGCGGACTGGTGCCTGCCCTGCAAAGAGCTCGACGAGAAGACGTTCACGGATAAGCGCGTGGGCGCGGAGCTCGAGCGCTTCGTGCGGCTCAAAGGCGATCTCACGCAGCCGGAGAACGCGCTGGCGAAGCAGTACGCGGTGATCGGCGTCCCGACGCTGGTGTTCCTCGACGCGACCGGTGCGGAAGTGACGGACGCGCGCCTGACCGGCTTCGAGCCGCCG
>DATELS010000673.1:0-5010 GCA_035276365.1 Thermoanaerobaculia bacterium | reverse complement strand
TGAGCGCTACGTGCCGATCGATGATCCGCAGTCCAACGCGGGGATGATCGAGCGGACGCTGTTCGCGCAGGGCGTGCCGCAGTCGCATCGCTGGTTGCGCTTTCGCACGGAGTTGAACGATCCCGCGGCGACCGCGCGCGCATTCGAAGACGAGTGGCGCGCGCTCGATATCACCGACGTCGCGCTCGTCCTCCTCGGCTCCGGCGACGATGGGCACACCGCGTCGCTCTTTCCGGGGACGCCCGTGCTCGACGTGCAGGACCGCATCGCCAGCGAAGTGTTCGTGCCGCGGCTCGATCAGTGGCGTGTGACGCTCACGCAGCCCGTCATTCGCGCGGCGCAGTTGCGCATCGTGCTGGCCACCGGCGCGGCGAAGGCGCCGATTCTGCGCGACGTGCGCAACGGCGCGGACTATCCGATCGCGCGCGTGACGAGCGGCGTCGACACGTGGTGGTTCGTCGATCGCGCCGCGAACCCGGAGTAGGGACGGCGTCAGCCATCCCTACTCCTCGAAAGACTTACTGCGCGGGAACGTACGTCGGGTCGACCGTGCGGTTGTCGACCACCGAGCCGTACGACGCGACGCGGCCTTCGCCTTCGATCACCTTCACGCTGATGCGGCCGTTGTAGACCGTCGGCAGTCCCATGCTGCGGAACACGAAGCCGAGCTGGCGGAACTCGTTCGCCTTCAGGCCGACCGTCGTCACGACCGTCAGCTTCGTGTCGGGCTTGTACGCGCTGATTTCGATCGTCACGGGATTGCCCGTCACTTCGACGAGTCCGAGGTTCGTGCGGTACGACGCGGACTCCTCGAGTTGCAGCAGCTCGAGGCTGCGCTCGCCGAAGCCGACTGCCTCGCGCGCCGTCACGCCCGGGATGAACTGGCCGAACGTGCCGCCCGCGGAGTCGCGGCTGTATGTGCGCGCGGTGACGACGAGCGACGACGTCGGCGGCGCATCGACCGTGACCGCGCCGCCGCTCGCGGCGAGTCCCCACAGCTCCGGCAGCACGTTGTCGATCGCGAGCACCTTGCCCGAGTCGATCGAGCGTGTGACGGTCTTCGGATTCGGACTCGTCGCGCCCTGCTCGTAGTACTTCAGCGCGACGTCGACGGAGGCGTTGCCGCCGTTGTAGATGCGCATGTCGCTGTGGAAGTTCGACGCGCCGTTGTTCAGCTCCGCGATGCCCGGCGCGACGTAGCGCTGCGCCGTGACCGCGGCCGCCTGCACGGGGAAGACGAGTAGCGGATCGGACGTCTTGTTGTCGACGACCGACGCGTACGCCGTGACCTTGCCTCCCGGCGACGTCACGCTCACCTCGACGCGGCCGTCCGTGATCTGTGGCGCGCTCGCGCCGAACATGTTCGCGGCGGTGAAGCCCATCTGCTGATGCTCGAACGGCTGCAGCGTCTTCGTGATCTGCTGCAGGACGTTGTTGTTGCCGTCGAGCAGTTTGATCGCAAGATCAACAGGTTGACCACCGCCTTCGACGAAGCCGAAGTTCGTGCGGTACGCGGTGCTGTTGGCGATCTGCTGCAGGCTCAGCTTCGCCAGCGGATTCTGCGCGATGTCGCCGACGAACTGCGACAGCGGAATGGCCGGGATGAACTGGCCGAGGGTGCCAGCGCTGCTGATCGCGTACGTGCGGCTGGAGGCGAACGTCGACTGCGCGTTCACTTCGCCGAGCGGACGAATCTCCAGCGTGCCCAGTCCCGACTCGCCGAGGACGCCGGAGCCGTACCAGGCCTTGACGATGTCGTCGAGACCTTTCGTATCGTGCGCCGGGACGACGAGCGTCGTCTTCTTGCCCGTCTGCGTGCCGTTCGTGCCCGACGGCGTGAACGAGAGCTCGTACGTGATCGGCTCGCCCGACGTGTTCGCGATGCGCACGTCCGACTGGAAGCGCGTGCCGATGCCGTCCGCGTGCGCGATGGCGGGGATGATCAGCGTGCCCGGAGGCGCGGTCGCGTCGCGCGGTACCGGAGTGACCGGCGTGACGAGGCTGACAGAAACCGGAACGGAGATGACGGGCGTCGTCCCGTTCGTGCCGATGTGCGACGCCGCGCCGTTCGTGCGATTCACGACGACGGTGCCCGTGGTCGTGCCGACGTCGAGACCGGTCGTGTCGTACGTGAGCTGCACGGTCGTGCCGCCCGCCGACAGCGCGCCGCTCGACGGGAAGACAGTCAGCCACGGGACGTCGGTGGTGATGCTGAACGTGTCGACGTTGGTGGCGGTGTTGCCGAAGCCTGGTACGAGATAGTTCTGCGTGAACTTGTCCTTCACCCCGTCAGGCACGCTGACCGAGAACTCGGTGCTGTTCTGCGGCAGCTTCGCCGTGACGAGCGTCGACGTCGGCACCGAGAACTCGGTCTTCACGTGATTGCATGCATTCACCGCGCGCACGCGGTAGAAGAAACGCGTGTCGGCCGTGATCTCGGAGTGCGCGTTGATGTGCAGATTCGACTCGCCGGTGACGAGGAACGTCTTCACGTTCGCGGTGAAGTCGCGGTTCGTCGCCTCTTCGACTTCGTACGCGCTGACGAGCGAGTCCGTGTTGCCGCCCCACGTGACTTCATAACCCGTGGTCCCCGGCGACGCGGGCGGCGCGGAGATGACGGGGAGCGCGAGGTCGGGACAGGCGACGTGCACGGTGATCGTCGCGCTGTTCACGGTCGCGCAGGCGTTGGAGACTTTCACCCAATACCTGTAGTCGCCGGGGGAAGTGAACGTCGGCGTGGCGAAGGAGTTTGTCGTTGCGCCTTCGATCGGGAGCGTCGTGTCGGGCGACGGGCCCTGGTACCACTGGAAAGTGATGGGCGCGTTGCCGGACGTGGCGATGACGAGTGTCACGCCCTGTCCGAGCGCGACTTCGGGATTCGTCGGCTGACTCGTGATCGCGGCGGGAACGCACTGCTGCGTCACGGTGATCGTCGCGAGATTGCTGACCGCGTTGCCGCAGGAGTTGTTGACCTTCACCCAGTACGACGTCGTCGCGTTCAGCGCGGGCGTGGTGAAGCTCTTCGTGCCGGCGACGAACTTGGTCGTGTCGTTCACCGCGCCCTCGTACCAGAGGTAGGAGAGCGTCGCCGTGCCGGTGGCTTCCACGTTCAGCGTGGCGGTGCCGCCCGCGGTGATGGTCTGACTCGCGGGTTGCGTCGTGATCGCGGGCGCGGTGCAACCCGCATTCGGCGTGACCGTGATCGTGTTGCTGTCCGCGGTGCCGCACGCGTTCGTGACGCGCACCCAGAAGCTGCGCGTCTGCGTGATCGGCGGCGTCGTGTACGAGCTGCTGTTGGTGCCGACGGGAACGGCGGTGTTGCCGCTCGAGCCTTCGTACCATTGATACGACAGCGGCGCGGTGCCGGTGGCGTTCACGGAAAGGGTCTTCGTGCCGCCGGCCGTGACGTTGCCGCCGCCCGACGTGCCGCTGACCGCCGGAGCCTGGCAGGGGAGACCCGCGCCGTAGACGACGGCCATCGCTTCTTTGTCCCACGTCTTCAGCGTCGCCGTCGCGTTGGACGGGATGCTCGCGCTCATGAGGTTACCGGTCGGACCATGCTTGAGCGCGATGGAGTGCCCGAGCTCGTGCGCGACGAGCGCCTCGAAGAAGTTCTGCGAGAGCGTGTTCGGGCGGATGATCACGTCGCCCTGCAGCGCGGTGTAGAACTGTATGCCGTGGAAGGTGTGGCAGTTCGTCGCGGTGCACGTGCCGTCATTCGCCCAGACGATGCCGCAGCCGAGGGAGCTGTCGCACTGGCCGACGTTGGGAGAGGAAGTCGTGGGATTGTCGAGAACGATCGTGTTCTCGCTGTCGAAGTTGGCGACGTTGGTCACGCCGCTGAGTCCCGTCAGGTTCATCGTGACGAACGAGTCAACGTGGTTCGTCCACGCCGCCATCGCGTGGTCGATGCCGCCCGGGACGTCGGTCGGACCGGGCTGCGAGTTGTTGACTTTGTAGTTGATCGTGCAGCCGGCTTCGCAGTTCTTCCAGCGAATGGGACGCGCGGGCGAGCCACCGGTGAGGACGTAATCCGATGCGGCGTTCGGCTCGATCACGGCGTCCGCGGTCACGCGCGGCGCAATCGCCGCGGTCTCCGCCTCGGCCGTCGCGCGTCCCTGCGCGTGATCGCGCACGAACTTCACGAATGAGTCGGCGATGCGCGGCGCGAAGGTGTTGCCTTCGCCGCCGTCGATCTCGACGCCGTCGTCTTCGCGCACGAGCACTTCGACGCGGTCGCGTTGCGCTTTGAAACGATAGAGACCGAGGGACATGCTGGACGTGAAGTACGAGCCGTCGGGACGCTGCTTGAGGAACGCGACGACGCGCGCGCCCGGCGTGTACTGCGCGGAGCCGGGGATGAGCATGAGCAGCCCGTTCGCGCTGCCGCCGATCTCGGTGACGGTGATCGTGGCGCCGGCCTGTCCCTTCAACACGTCTTCGACCGCGATGCGCGAGTCGGTGACGATCACGCCGTCGGCGCGGACGCGCGACGCGGTGTCGAGCACGTGCCCGACGACGACGAGCTGCGCGCGATCGGTGAGCTGCGAGTCGGTGACGGGCGCGAACGTCGCGGCCGAAACCGCTCCGGCCGCAAAAATCAACACGAATACGACTGCGACGGCGTGACGCATGTAAGTCTGACCTCCGGGGATTTGCGAACGAATCGTTGGTTATTGTAACCGCAGTGAGACTCATAAAGCGCTTTGCGGTACCATGAGGATCGATGCCCGAGCCCGCCCGCATGGACGATCATGCGATCAGCAACCTGCGCTACATCCGCGAGGCGATGGAGCGCGCGAGCGCGTTCACGTCGATTCCGGGATGGGGCGGCGTGGGCGTGGGATTGACGGCGATCGCGGCGGCGGTGCTCGCGCACGGAAAGAGCGGCCGCGACTGGCTTTGGATCTGGCTCGGTGAAGCAGCGGTCGCGGCGGTGATCGCGGCGATCGCGATGGTCCGGAAGGCGGCCCGCGCGAATGTGTCGTTCCGCGGCGCGCCCGCGCGACG
>DATELS010000672.1:0-3884 GCA_035276365.1 Thermoanaerobaculia bacterium | reverse complement strand
TCCCATCACCGCGCGCTTCCTCGCCGTCTCGCCGCACGTGGACGCGCGTCTGCAGAAGCCCGTGTACGACTACCTCGCGCCTGCGGACGAGCTGCCGGTCGGCCTCGTCACCACCATTCATGCGCCGCTCGCCTCGCCCGGCGTCGTCGTACCGCGCGAGGCCGTCGTGTGGAACGGCGCGCAGGCGCTCGTCTTCATCGAAGATCGCGCCGGACACTACGCGCAACATTCGATCGACGCGCGCACCGCAATCGATGGCGGCTTTCTCGAAACATCGCTGCAGCCGGGCACGCGCGTCGTCACCGCGGGCGCGCAGCAACTCCTGTCGGAGCAGCACAAGCCGGAAGTGGAATGAGCGCCGACTCGAGCGTCTTCACGAAAATCGTCGAGCACTCGCTGCGCTTTCGCGGCGTCGTGCTCGCGCTCGCGCTGCTCGCCGCGGGCTACGGCGTGCATTCGCTCGTGAATGCGCGGTACGACGTCTTCCCAGAGTTCGCCGCGAAGCAGATCGAGATTCAGACCGAGGCGCCGGGGTTGTCGCCGGAGCAGGTCGAGCAGCTCGTCACGCAGAAAATCGAGAGCGCGGTCAACGGCGCCGAGGGGTTGACGGCGATGCGGTCGAGCTCCGTGCAGGGACTCTCGCTCATCACCCTCGTCTTCGGCGGGCGCGGCGACGTCTATCACGATCGCCAGCTCGTCGTGGAGCGGCTCGCGGGCGTCACGTCGTCGTTGCCGGCGGGCGCGGAGGCGCCGGTGATGACGCCGCTCACTTCATCGACGGGCGATCTCATGACCATCGGTCTCACGTCGAACACGCTGTCGCTCGTCGAGCTGCGCTCCCTCGCCGACTGGACGATCAAGCCGCGGCTCCTCGCAGTCCCAGGCCTCGCGAAGATCGGCGTGTACGGCGGCCTCGTGCGCGAGATGCGGGTCGACGTCGATCCCGCCGCGCTCGTGCGCTACGACGTCTCCATCGACGACGTCCTCTCCGCTGCGAGGCGCGCGTCGGGCGTCGTCGGCGCCGGCTTTCTCGACACGCCCAATCAGCGCATTGTTTTGCAGACGCAGGGACAGGCGATCACCGCCGACGCGATCGGCGCGACGATCGTCAAACACGATCCGCTCGCGAGCGTGCGTCTGCGCGACGTCGCACGCGTGCGCGACGCGTGGCGTCCGCCGTTCAGCGCTGCGTCCGTGATGGGCAAGCCCGCGGTGGTGATGAATCTTTGGACGCAGTACGGCGCGAACACGATCGAGACCACGGCCGCCGTCGACGACGCGCTGGCGGAGCTGCGGCCGATGCTCGCGCGCAGCGGCGTCACACTCGACCCGACGCTGTTCCGCGCATCGAAGTTCATCGAGACCGCCACGCACAACATCCGCGTCTCGCTCCTCCTCGGCGGCATCCTCGTCATGGTCGTGCTCTTCCTCTTCCTCGGCCACTTCCGCGCGGCCGCGATCTCGTGCGCGGCGATTCCGCTCTCGCTGCTCGCGGCGATCGCGATCATCCAGCAACTCGGCTACACGCTCAATACGATGACCCTCGGCGGTCTCGCCATCGCGATCGGCGAAGTCGTCGACGACGCCGTGATCGACGTCGAGAACATCCTGCACCGATTGCGCGAGCGCGGTCCGGGACTCGCGCTGCGCGAGCGGATCGACGTCATCCTGCACGCGTCGATCGAAGTGCGCGGCGCGGTCGTGTACGCGACGCTCGCCGTCATCGCGGTCTTCTTCCCCATCCTCACGATGACCGGACTCGCCGGAAAACTGTTCGCGCCGATGGGCATCGCGTACATCCTGGCGATCCTCGCGTCGCTCGTCGTCGCGCTCACGGTCACGCCCGCGCTCGCGCTGCTCCTGACGCGCGACGACGACACCGCCGACCAGCGGCCGATGATCGTGCGGCTGCGCGCGCGATACGAGTCGCTGCTCGCGCGCGTCGAGCGGCGCAGCCGCGTCGTGATCACGATCGCGGCGATTCTCACCGTCGCCGGGCTGGCGGCCGTCGCTCTGCTGCCGACGCAATTTCTCCCGCAGCTTCGCGAGGCGCATTACCTCGCGCACTTCGAGCTCATGCCCGGCACGTCGCTGCAGGAGTCGTCGCGCATCGGCAACATCGCCACGAGGAAACTGCTCGAGCTGCCGTACGTGCGAACGGTCGCGCAACGCGTCGGGCGCGCGGAGGCGGATGACGTGTTCGGTCCGCAGTCGAGCGAGATCGAGATCGATCTGAAGCCCGTGTCGGGCGAAGTCGCGGCGGAGGCGGAGGATGCGATCGCGCAGAAACTCGTGTACGTGCCGGGAGCCGCGGTCGCGGTGGAGACGTTTCTCACCGAGCGGATCAACGAGACGATCAGCGGGTACACATCGCCGATCGTCGCGAACGTGTTCGGCAACGATCTCGACGCGCTCGACGCGGCGGCACCGCGCGTTGCGGCGGCGATCGCGAACGTGCCCGGCGCGCGGGACGTGCGGCTCGAGTCGCCGCCGGGAACGCCGCTCTTGTCGGTGACTCTGCGCCCCGAGTCGCTGGCGCTGCGGGGCGTGGACGCGGTGACGGGACTCGAGGCGATCCGCACCGCGTATCAGGGCGCGAACGCGGGCGAGATCTTCGAAGGCGCGCGCGTCACCGACATCACGGTCGCAATCGACGAGAGCGCGCGAAGCTCGCCGGCGGACGTCGGCGACCTGCCGATCCGTGCGGCGACGGGCACGTTCGTGCGGCTGCGCGACGTCGCGGGCATCGCCGTCACCACCGGTCGCGCCGACGTGCGGCACGAGGCGGGAAAGCGCGTGCAGACGATCGCCATTCACGTCGCGGACAGCACGACGCCGTCCCAGCTCGTCGCGAACGCCCGCGCGGCGATCGCGAAACTGAATTTGCCCGCGGGGACGTTCGTGCAGTTCGCCGGCTCGGCGGAAGAAGAGTCGCGCTCGCGTCGCGATCTGATGCTGCACTCGCTCATCGCCGCGGTCGGCATCGCCCTCCTCCTCTGGATCGTCCTCGGCAACGCGCGCAATCTCGCGCTCATCGCGGTGAACCTGCCGTTCGCGCTCGTCGGCGGCGTGTTGGCGCTGGTCGTGACGCGGCAGCCGCTGTCGATCGGCGCGACCGTCGGCTTCGTGACGCTCTTCGGCATCACCCTGCGCAACTCGATCATGATGCTCTCGCACTACGAGCATCTCGTCGCGCGCGAGAACGAGACGTGGGGACTGCATGCGGCGATGCGCGGCGCGTCGGAGCGGCTGCTGCCGATTCTGATGACGTCGATCGTGACCGCGCTCGGACTCCTGCCGCTCGCGCTCGCGGCGAACTCGCCGGGCCGCGAGATCGAAGGTCCGATGGCCATCGTCATCCTCGGCGGCCTCGCCACGTCGACCGCGCTCAACCTGCTGATCCTGCCCGCGCTGGCGCTGCGCTTCGGCCGATTCGGCGAGCGCTCATGACGAAGCGCTGCGGACCGCCCGCGACGACCGCGCCGAACGGATAGCACGTGATGAGCGTGAGCGTCGCGCCGCTGCCCTCGCTCGTCACCCACGTGTCGTGCTTGTCGACGATGCGGGTGCCCGCGATGCGGTAGCGAAACCATCTGCCGTCCGCGCGCTGCACCTTCACGACATCGCCGATCGCGACATTGCGCAGCGCCGCAAAGTGCGTGTCGCGATGCGCGGAGATCACGCAGTTCCCGCGCTCCCCCGGCATCGCGGTGCGCTCGAGATGTCCCGGCGCGAAGGCGAGGGCGCGGCCGTTCGCGCCCTCGAGGATGATGAAGTCGCTGTTCGTGCGCTCGATCACGAGACGCGCGATCGCGTGTGTGTCCGCCCACGGCCAAGGCTTCGCGTTCGCGTCGCCGTGCAGCGCGCGACGCCACGCCGCGCGC
>DATELS010000671.1:0-6215 GCA_035276365.1 Thermoanaerobaculia bacterium | reverse complement strand
GGCGACGTCATCGCGTCGGCGGAAGGCTGCCTGCTGCTGATGACGGTCGGTCTCGAAGAAGCCGCCTAGCAGTCTCACGGACAGTCTCGCGGCGCGCGTCCCAGTCGCCGCTCACGATCACCCACTGCGTTTCGAATTCATCGAGTGCCGCGCGAAAGGCGTCGAAGAGGTCTTCGCGTTCTTCGCCGCCTGCATCGCGTGCGCCGTCGGGCTGCCAGGCGACGTCGGTGTCGAGCAGGAGATAGAGATCGGCGCGGCGCTCGCGCGCGGCGCGCTCGATCCACTCCGGACACGCGCCGTAGTAGTGGCGCGCGTAGACGACGGTGGAGAGGAGATCCGTGTCGAGGAGCACGACGTCGCCGCGCACGCGATCTTCATTCGCGATCTGCCCGCGTGCGATCGGCTCGACGTCCGCCGCGCTCAGTTGATTGTTCCGCGCCTCCGCGTACTCGCGCGCGAACTCCGGAACCCACTCGCAATGCAGCGCGCGCGCGAGCTCTTGCGCGAGCGTCGTCTTGCCGGTCGACTCCGGACCGGTCAGGCAGACGCGGAGGAGGGGACGAGTGTGCGTCGCCAATCGCGGTATCCGAGGAGCGCGAGAATCCAGAGCGCGATGTAGAGGATGACCGTCGGCCACAGGTGCCGCGTCACGTACAGCGGAATCGAGACCGTGTTGATCACGACCCACATCAGCCAGTTCTCGAGCCACTTGCGCGCGGTCATCCACTGCGCGACGAGGCTCCAGACCATGAGCGAGGAATCGACGTACGGCGCGGGGTTGTCCGTGAAGCGAAGCTGCAGCGCGATGGTGATGATCGAGCCGATCACGCCGGCAACGCCGCCCGCGATCCACGCCCAGCGCGGCGTCTTCGTCACCGCGAGCTCCTGCCGGTTCGCGCCGCCGTGCAGCCACTCGTACCAGCCGTAGACCATGAGCACGAAGCAAACGATCTGCAGAATCGTCTCCGCGTAGAGTTTGGCTTCGTAGAAGGTCCAGGTGTACAGCACGAGCCCGACCAGGCCGGTCGGGTAGTACCAGATGTTCTCCTTCGTCGCCAGCCAGATGCTGACGGCGCTGATGATCGCCGCCGCCAGCTCGATTCCGCTGATCGTCATCGCGTCACATTGAACAACACAACCGCGTTCCGCGTCGCCTGCGGGAAGTAGTACGCGGTGCCGGTGCGCACGTCGTCGCTGAAGTAACGGTAGCTGTAGCCGCTGGCGTAGACGCGGTCGTTGTTCGTGACGTTGTTCACCTCGAGCGAGACGCGCACGTTCGGCGTCACGGCGTACGACGCCTTCGCGTCGACGGTGACGAACGACGGCGTCGCGAACGCGGAATCATTGGTGTTGTCGAGGTACGAGCGCCCGACCCAGCGCGCGGTCGCGCCGGTGCTGAAGCGCGCATTCGGCGCATAGTCGATCGACTGATTGACGATCACGTCCGGCGTGAGCAGCGGCTCGACGTTGCGGTACGACACCGGCCGCGACTCGACCCAGTTCCCGTCCGCGTCGTACACGTCGAAGAACTGCGTCCACTCGTGAATGCGATTGCGGCTCAGGTTCGCGGTGGTGTTGAGACGTACGCTCTTGGTGGCCTGCCACGCCGCGTCGAGCTCGATGCCGCGGCGCGAGCTGCGATCGACGTTGCGGCGGAGGAAGAGTCCGAGCTCGTTGATCTCGCCCGTGGCCGCGATCTCGTTGTGAAACTCCATGGCGTAGACGTTCGCAATCAGATCGACGGGACCGAGGCGATGGTTCCAACCCACCTCGAGATCCAGCAGACGCTCGGGACGCACCGCGTGCAGGTCGTGCGGCGCGGTGGGGTTGTCTTCGCCGAGAAAGAGATCGCTGCGCGTCGGCTCGCGCGTGGTGATGCCGGCCGATGCATACACGCTCGACGAGGACGACAGCGCGTAGCGCGCGCCGATCTTGGGATTGAAGAACGTCCACGCGATCGACGGCATGTCGACGTCGCCGTGATACGCGAACGTCGCGCGGCGCACCTGCGCGTCGCCGTACAGATGCCACGGACCTGCGGTCCAAGTCAGTTTGGCGAACGCGTTCGCCTCGCTCTTCACGCCGTCGTTCGCGTAGTCGCGCGTGTTCGTCTGCAGATCGTCGCGCGTGTGATCGCGCTGGAAGCGATTCACGTGCAGGCCCGTGTTCCAGGTGAACGCGCCGGCGCGATGCGAGTACGTGAGGATGGAGCCGAGGAGCATGCCGTCGAGGCCGTACTCGCGGAGATCGTCGGTGCCGAAGTCGAAGAGGCGATACCAGCCGTAGCCGCGCTGGTAGTAGACGGACGCGGTCATGTCCGAGCTCGCATCAAGCGGGCGGATGTACTGCAACTGCGCCAGGTCGTACCCGAAGCTGTCCTTCTCTTCCGGGCGCATGGGATTGTTGCGCAGGTCGTGCGCGAGCGTGTCCGCGTCGGCGGCGTAGTAGTGGAGCTGCTGCGCCTCATGTCCGGAAAATCCGGTCAGCCGCAGTTGCGCGTCGCCGAGGAGCTTCGTGCCGCTGAAGAAGACGTTGCGCTGCTTCGTGCCGGCGTTCTCGCGAAACCCTTCGCTGTCGAGATACGACACGCGCGTGTAGAACGCGAAGTCGCCGGGCAATTTGCCGGACTGATAGCCGATAGTCGCCTGCGTATTGCCGTACGAGCCACCGCCGAACGTGGCGTCGACGCCTTGGTCCTGCGCGACGTCGATGCTCTCCATGTTCACCGAGCCGCCGAACGACGCGGAGCCGAAGGTCGACGTGCCGACGCCGCGCTGAATCTGAATGCTCTGCAGCGAGCGCGCGAGGTCCGGGAAGTCCGCGAAATACGTCCCCATGTCCTCGGAGTCCGCGAGCGGAACTCCGTCGAGCGTGAAGTTGATGCGCGTCGGACTCACGCCGCGCAACGTGATGTACGAGTAGCCGGAACCGCCGGCGCCCGACTCCGCCCACGCGTGCACGGACGGCGCGTCGCGCAACAGCAGCGGCACGTCCTGGCCGTGATAGTCGCGCTCGATCTCCCCGCGCGGGATGTCGGTCTTCGTGACGGGCGTCGTCTCGTCCGCGCGAATCGCGGAGACGACGATGCTTTCGGAGTACTGCGAACTGGGATCGGAGAAAAGAAGAAGCAGTGCGAGAAGAGTCGTGTCCATCTTGCCTTCCCTACGCCGGTGCAAACCGGATCAGGTTCCGCGGGTGTGATCTCAGGCCGTAGTGGCCACCCCGAGGCTCGGGAGAAGTGTAGCGCTATTTGAGGGCGAGCGTCACGGTCGCGCCGGGCGCGACGCCTTCCTGCATCGCGCTCGGATCGGTCGGCGGATGCGTCATCGGATCGCCGTCGGTGTCGAGCCGCGCCTCGAGGCGGAAGCTCGCGGGAAGCTGCTGCCCCATCATCGAGTCTGCGGACGTAAGCTCGACGGTCGTCGGGAACGACGTCGCGACGACGCGCTTGACCGCGACCGGCGGTCCGCCCGCGGGATTGCGCGCGATGACGAAGACGATGCCGCTGCGGGTCGTCGCGGACGGATCGAGGTTGAGCGTGACGTGCACGCCGCCTGCGCCGCTCGCGGCAACCGGCGGATGATTCTCGGGCAGCGCCTGCGCCTGCTGCGGCGCTCCGCCCTGCGCGACGTGCTGCTTCATCTGCTCGAAGACTTGCTCGAGGCGCGCGCGATCGTTCGGCGCCTGTCGCATCGCCTCCTGCATCGTCGACTCCGCGTCGCTCATGCGATTGCTCTGCGCGTACACCCACGCGAGCGCGACCCAGCCGTCGAGGTTACGCGGATCGGCTTTCGTGGCCTGCTGCAGCATGCGCGTCGCGGTCTCGGTCTCGCCCATGGCCATGCGCACGAGTCCCTGAAACGTGAGTGCGCGGCTGTCGTTCGGCGATTTCGCGAGGACGACTTTCGTCTGCTCCATCACGGCCATGAGGTTGTCGCGCTCGAGGTACGCCTGCGCGAGATCGTTGCGGAGCTGGAGGTTGTCGGGCTCGCGCTGCACGGCGGCTTCGAGTTGCATGACCATCGGGTCTTGCTGCTGTTGCTGCGCCGTTGACGTCGCGCCGGTGATCGGTGCGTTTTGCTCGCGCGGCGTCGCTTGCTGCATGACGAAGTAGAGGAGCGCGGCTAACGCGGCGGTGCTGGCGCTGCCCCACAGGAAGCCTTTGACCGTGGGGTTCATTTGAGGGGATTGCCCCTCGCTCTCTCCCCGCTCGGCGGCGAGAGGGGAAGCATCGAGCTCGCGTAGCACTTGCGCGGTTTCTTGTTCCAAGCGCGCGCGCTCGCTCGGCGGGAGATCGGGGTCGCGCAGTTGCGCGACGAGCGCGTCGCGTTTCGCTTCGAGGTCTTTGCGGCGGAGATCGCGATCGGCATCCGCTGCCGGTTTGCGGCGGCGGAAGAACATCACCAGGAGCGCGCCGAGAAAGAGGCCGGCGACGGCGATGATGATCGCGGTCGTCCAGTCGATGCTGCCGTTGTTCAAGACTTTCCCCCGCCGACGAGATCGCGCACTTTCGCGAGGTACGCGTCATCCTGCGCGACGACTGCAGGCCGCGGCTTTTCGAGATCGCGGATCTTCATGACGACGATGACCGCGCCGATGAGGAGTGCGATCACCGGCAGCGCCCACACGACGCGGCTCTTCGGCCGCAGCAGCACGAACTGTCCATACGACTTTTCGAAATACTCGAGGATCTGCTCTTCGGTGTATCCGCGCGCGAGCAGCTCTCCGACCTGCGCCTTCATGTTGATCGCCATCTCCGCCGGCGAGTCGGCGACGGACATGCCCTGACACACGGGGCAGCGCAGGAGTCCCGCAACGCGCTGTGTCTCGGAATGCAGCAGCGCGCCCGCGACCGGCGCGCCTTTCGGCGGTCCAACGAACTGCTGCGCGTCCGGCACTTTCAGTTGGAGAAGCAGCAGCAGCGCGACGATCAACGCAGCACCTTCTTCAGGTTCGCCTCGATGTCGTCCGGCGACATCGGTCCGGTGTGCTTCGCGACGATGACGCCGTTCGCGTCGACGAAGAATGTCTCCGGCACGCCGCCGACCCCATACGCGATCGCGGTCTTGCCCGCGTCGTCGACGACGGTCGGATAGCTCGAGCCGCGCTGCTCGAGAAAGTTCAGGATCTTGTCTTCCTTGTCCTGAAAGACGACGCCGAGGAATTGCACGTTCGGCTGCATCATGCGGGCGCTGGCGACGAGCACGGGATGCTCTTCCCAACACGGTCCGCACCACGTCGCCCAGAAGTTGATGACGACGGGCTTGCCGCGAAACTGCGCGACGTCGATCGTGTTCTGCGTGCCGACCTGGCGCAGCGCGAACGTCGGCGCGGCGCGGCCGATGAGCGGCGACTGAATCGCCGCGGGATCTTTGCCGAGTCCCATGAACAGCACGCCGACGAGCGCCGCGGCGAGGATGACGCCGACGAGAAGGACGGTGCGATTCATGCGGACTGCTCCTGTGTAGCGACGACCGCCTCGGTCGTCGGCCGACGGGCGAGGGCGCCCGTCGCTCCACGCGGGATCAGTCCCGCCAGTCCACCCAGCCCCATACAGATCACGGAGATCCAAATCCACACGACGAGCGGCGCGGTGTAGACGTTGATGCTCGCGCTCTGGCTGACGGGATCGATGTTCGCGAGCGAGATGTAAAAGTCGCCGGCGAGCGTCGTGTAGACGTCGGGCGCGCCGATCGGCTCGCGCATCGTGCGGTACTGGCTCATGCGCGGCGCGAGCGTCGCCACCGACTTGCCGTTGCGCGCGATGCCGAAGCGCGCGATGAGCGACGAGCGGTGCGGCTCGCTCTGCTGCTCGACGCCGAGGAACGTGACGTCGAAGCCGGAGACCTGCTGCGTCTGCCCTTTCGTGAAATGCATCTCCGTCGCCTGACGCATCGAGCTGCTGACGGCGATGGCGATGATCGCCACGAGCACCGCGGCGTGCACGACGTACGACGCGAAGCGACGCCGGCCGCGGCGCAGTTGCGCGTCGACGAATGCGGAGCCGGCGGACTCGCCGCGCTTCATCCGCTGCAGCGTCGGCAGGAACATCTCCGCGAACGTGACCTGCGCGGCGTAGCCGCCGAAGGCGAGCGTGAGCAGCGTCCACGGCGCGCGTACTCCGGCGACGTACCCGAGGAGCGCGAGCACGACGCCGCCCGCGATCGGCGGCAGCAGCGCGCGCTTCATTTGCTCGCGCGTCGCGCGACCCCACG
>DATELS010000670.1:0-3361 GCA_035276365.1 Thermoanaerobaculia bacterium | reverse complement strand
AGCGCGTACCGCAGCGCCTGCGCGAGGCGGAGGAGCACGGCGACCTGTACGCCGCGCTCGATCCCGCGTGTCGTCCGGGAATCGTGTGGCTCGCGGCGGATGATCCCGACGCCGCGCATCGGGCGGTGCGGCAGGTGATGGACCGTTGGTCGCTGCGCGGCTTTCACTTCCAGCACTACCTCGAGATGTACGCGGAGAATCAGGTCGATCTGTACACGGGACGCTGGGCGTCGGCGTGGCGGCGCTCGGACGAGCGATGGCCGCAGATGAAGGCGTCGTTTCTCCTGCGCATCCCGTTCGTGAAAATGGAGGCGCTGCATCTCACGGGACGCTGCGCGCTCGCCGCGGCGATCGGGAGCAAGGACGCGTCGCTGCTCGAGCGCGTCGAGCAGAACGCAAAAGAGATCGAGAAGAACAAAGCCGCGTGGACGAAGCCACTCGCGATCGCGCTGCGCGCGGGAGCCGCGTCCGTGCGATCGAATGACGCCGACGCGATCCAACATCTCGACGACGCCGCGCGCGGCTTCGAGCGCGCGGAGATGCGGCTCTACGCGAACGCCGCGCACTGGCGTCGCGGAAAGCTCATCGGCGGCGACGAAGGCCGCGCGATCGTCGCGAGCGCGGAGACGTGGATGACGTCACAGGGAGTGAAGAACGTCGCGCGCCTCGCGGATGTATTGATGCCCGGGTTCGTCTAACGCGTCGAATAGACGGTGACCGGAAACTTCAATCGTCCGACCGGCGTCTGGTAATACGCGTCGCCGCGGATCTCGTACTTTGCGCGCTGTCCGCGCACCACGTCCACCATCTCGTTCCAGAGGCTGCGGATGTTGTCGTAGCCGATGCGCGTGCGCAGCGCGACGTTGCCGCGGCCGTTTGCGGGGATGCGGATGTCCTGCTGGCTGATGCTGTCCAGGACGCGCGACTCATTGATGAAGAGGTTGAAGTCGATATCGATCGAGGACGCGGACAGCGGCAGCGCGATGTCGACGCGCGGGCGGATGTCGCGCAGGCTGTAGCGCGGGTTCTCGATGTTCAGCGCCTTCTGGATCGTGCTGCAGCTCGTGAGCAGAAGCGCCACTCCGGCCGTGATGCTGAGCACCGCGAGCAGGGTTCCGAGGGTCAGAGTCCGTTTCATGGCGAGCGGGTGTTGTGCAAGCGGCTCGCCTGACCGGCGATCAAGTAGAATCCGCCGTGGTCTACCCGTTGCAAGCCCCCGGAACGAACGCCCAGCCCGAGGAGAACTCGATTGAGGACGACCGCCATTGTCGCGGCTTACAACGAGGAGAAGACGATCGCTGCCGTCCTCCGCGCGCTCAGCAGCAGCCCGTCGATCGACGAAGTCATCGTCGTCAGTGACGGCTCCCAGGACCGCACGGTCGAGCTCGCACGCGAGTTCGAGGGCGTGCGCACCATCGCCCTGCACGAGAACCACGGCAAGGGCTTCGCCATGGCCGTCGGCGTCGCCAACGCGTCGAACGACATTCTCTTCTTCTGTGACGGCGACATGTACAACGTCACGGAGGAGCACATCTCCGCGCTGGTCGCGCCGGTGTTGCGCGGAGAGTGCGAGATGAACATCGGCGTCCGCAATCGCGGGACGGTGAAGAACTTTCTCCACCTGAACATGAAGTGCGGACCGGTGCTCTCCGGCATCCGCGTCATGCGGCGCGAGGTGTTCGAGACCGTGCCCGCGCAGTACCAGTCGCACTACAAGATCGAGGCGGCGCTGAACTGCTTCTGCGCGCGCGCCGGCTTCCGGCAGCAGCAGACGATCGTCTACGGCCTCGACCACGTGATCAAAGAGTCGAAGATGGGACTCGCGGACGGGCTGCACGCGCGCTGGAAGATGTCGAGCGAAGTCGTGCTGCTGCTGTTCGATCTGTACGTCTTCGAGACGTGGCGGTGGGCGGAGCCGGTGGAACTGCCGGTCGCCGAGTACGATCTCTTCGAATAGCTCGCTACTGTCGCAGCACCTTCACGAAGATCTTGCGCACTTTGCCGTTCGGCGAGTCGAACGTGGCGATGCCGCGGATCGACACCGGCGCGTACGCGTCGACGGAGCGATAGGTGCCGGTCGTGAACGCGTTCGCGAAGAGAGGAAGGTCGCGCGACTCGTTCGCGGCGATCGTCTCGTGGAACGGGTACGACTCTTTGCGCAATTGATACGGACCGCCGCCGCCCATCGGCTCGAGATCGATGCGCTCAAGGGTGAGCGCGTTCGCGGTGTGATTCGTGATCGTGACCGCGTACTCGACCTGGAAGAGTCCGGGCGGGAATCCCTGATCGCCGGGACCGGAGAGCTGCGCGACTTCGATGTCGACCGGCGAGTCTTTCGTGGACGCGTCCTGCGACGCGCATGCGGCGGCGAGACAGGCGAGAAGAAGGAGAACGCGTTTCATACTGGCTGGCTCCTGCATTGCTTGAGCCGGACGCGATGCATCGTCACGACGCCATCGACCGTATCACGCCGACGCTGGAGCCGGATCAACCGGTGCTCCTTCATCAGAACTGGCATCACCTGCTCTTCCTGCACTGGGAGATTCCGGCGATGGAACTGCAGGCGCTCGTTCCGCCGCGGCTGACGATCGATACGTTCGAAGGGAAGGCGTACGTGGGACTCGTGCCGTTCACGGTGACGGGCGTGCGTCCGGTGATGCTGCCGCCGCTGCCGTGGATCTCGAGCTTTCACGAGGTGAACGTGCGCACGTATGTGCACCTCGACGGACGCGATCCAGGCGTGTGGTTCTTCAGCCTGGACGCATCGAGCTCGATCGCAGTGGCCGCCGCGCGCGCGGCGTACAAGCTGCCGTACTTCACGTCGGAGATGACGTTCGACGCGACGGGCGACATTCACTTCGACGCGCGCCGCATCGACGAGCGCGGGACGTTGCCCGCGAATGCACACATTCGCTATCAGCCGGTGGAAGGTCCGATGACGGCGTCGCCGCCGGACACGCTGGAGCACTTTCTCATCGAGCGCTACATCCTCTACGCGCAGGACGAGCAACGCGACCTGTACCTCGCGCGCGTTCACCACCAGCCGTATCCCGTGCAGCGCGTGGAAGTGCCGGAGCTGGAGGAGACGCTCGTGTGGGCGGCGGGGATTCGGCGCAATGACTCGGTGGGAATCCGGCACTACGCGCGCGAGGTGAATGTGAAGGTGTATCCGCTCGAGAAGGTGTAGCGCGTCTAAATGCCGACGCGCGCGGCGATCGCGGCGTAGCCCGCAGCAGACGGATGAAAATGATCGATCGCGCTGAGGCTCTCGCGAGACTCGAACAAATCCGCGATCACGATCACCGTCACCGCGGGCGTCTTCGCGAACTGCTCCGTCATCCGCGCGTCCCACCGCGCGACC
>DATELS010000669.1:0-10422 GCA_035276365.1 Thermoanaerobaculia bacterium | reverse complement strand
CGGCGACGCGCAGCTCTTCGCGTACGGCTCGATGATCGACAACCAGTCCGGCGATCCCGTGTTCTACGCGGGACGCTGACCTCCACGTCAGTGCGACAGCAAATCGGCGGGCACATGCCCGCCGTTTGCGGCGAGCTTCTTCATCACTTCCTTGTGCAGCCACATGTTCATCGCGGCCGAGTCGTTCGTGTCGCCGGTGTAGTGAAGGTCGGCGGCGAGCTCCTTGCGCGCGGACAAGCTGCTGTCCATGCCGACGAGCTTCATCAGGTCGACGATGGAGTGCTTCCAGTCGAGCTTCTCGTGATGCTTCGCCGCGAGACCGTTGAGGATCGCCGCCACGTCGACTCCGGCACCGGGCGCTGCCGTTCCTGCTGCGCCTGCGGTTGAAGGCGCTGCGGCCGCCTTCGCCGCGTCGACCTGCGCTTTCGCGCTCGGGACTCCGACGGGCGCTTCCGCGACCGCCTTGTGAACGAAAATCTTACTCATCAACTCTTTGAGCATGCCCATGCTGGCTCCTTTTTTCCGTCACCAGAAAGTGCAAGGCTCTGTCCAAATTACGGCGCGACGCGCACCAAATCGCGCCCGACGATGATCGTCCCGTGAAACGCGCGCGCCGCGCGTTCGCGGAACGTCTCGTCCGCGTTGCCGGGGATGAGGTGCGTGAGCACGAGCGTCTTCACGCCCGCGCGCGCGGCGAGCTCGCCCGCCTCGATCGCGCTCGTGTGATAGCGCGTCAAACGCGCCGCGACTTCCGGCGTGTCGACCTTCGCAAAGTGCTCCGGCAGATACGCCTCCAACACCAGCACGTCCGCGCCTTTCGCGAAGCGCACGAGATTCTCGTTCGGACGCGTGTCGCCGGAGACGACGATGGTCTTGCCTCCCGACTCGAACCGATAGCCGAACGCGTACTCGACCGGCTTGTGGTCGACGAGAAACGCCGTCACCTTCACGTCGCCGTCGTCGTACACCACTCCTTCATTCACGATGTGCGTGCGGATCGTCGCGCCCGCCGCCGGATGCTTCTCCAGCAGATCGCGACGCAGATGAATGTCCTCCGCGAAGAACTGCAGCATTGCGTCCGCGAGCTGCTTCGTGCCGCGTGGTCCGTACAACTCGAGCGGCACCGTCTTGCGTCCGAACTGCCACGACGTATCGAAGAGGTCCGGCAGTCCCGCGGTGTGATCGGAGTGCAGGTGCGTGAGGAACACGCCGCGGAGGTTCTCGTACTTCAAATCCGTCGCCGCGATGCGCATCGTCGCGCCGCGTCCCGCATCGACGACGAACCACTTCTCGCCCGCAACGATCGCCGTGCACGCGCCCGCGCGATTCGCATCCGGCCGCGGATAGCCCGTGCCGAGGAGGATCAGTTCGATGAGGGCGAGGAGCATGTTCATTTGGATTGAGGATTGAGGATTGAGGATTGAGGATCCGAGAACGAGAGCGTCTCGCGCAACCGTTCGTTGGTTCTCCGATCCTCAATCCTCAATTCTCAATCCTCAATCCGGTCGAGGACGATGGCCGACCAAGACTCCAAGGACTCCCGCAACAAACGCACTTCCGAGCGGGCGGCCCACCGCCCCGTCATCTTTTCCGTCTCGCGCACCGTCACCTCGGAATCCGTGTCGAGGAAGTAGACGACGCCGAGGTGGACGCGGCCGACGTCGGTGGTGTCGTCGTTGAGGATGCCCGCGAACGTGAGCTCGTAGTCGCCCGCGATCGAGACTTCTTCCTCGAGCTCCTTCTGCAATCCGTCGAGGAGGTCCGGCGTGTCGGGATTGATATGCCCGCCGATGCCCAGCGACAGCTTGTGATGCAACCTCGTCTCGGTCTGCTTCGGCGTGCGTTGCAGGAGAAAGTACGAGTCGCCGCGGCGGATCACGACGTACGGGATGATCTGCTTGTACTCCGGCGAGACCTCCGCCGTCGGGCGATCGATGAAGAAATGCAGATCGACGATGCGATCGAACACCGCATCCGCTTCGTCCCCCAGAAATCCGCGCTCGACGAGAAACGGCGCGAGCATCTCGCGCTCTACCACCATCACTTGCTCATTCACGCAAAACGCTCCAGCACCTGATCGTGCAGCAGACCATTCGTCGACAGCGCGCTGCCGCCTTCGATCGTCGCGCGGCCGCGCAGATCCGTGAAGCGTCCGCCGGCTTCCTCGATGATGATCTTCACCGGCGCCATGTCCCACGCCGCCACCGCGGGCTCGATCGCGATCTCCACCGCGCCCTCCGCGACCATCATGTGCGACCAGAAGTCGCCGAAGCCGCGCGAGCGCCAGCAGTCGCGCGTGAGTTTCAGGAACGCGTCGGTGCCGCCGTGGGTGTCGAAGTCCGTGATGCTGTCGTACGTCAGATGCGCCTCCTCGATCGTCGCGATCTTCGAAACGTGCAGCCGCGTGCCGTTGCAGAACGCGCCCTCGCCGCGCGCCGCGTACCACTGGCGGCCGAGGGCGGGGGCGGAGACGACGCCGGCAACGTCTTCGAGCGCGATCAATGTGGCGAATACGGGAATCCCGCGTATGAAGTTTTTCGTGCCGTCGATCGGATCGATGATCCAGCGCCGCGACGACGTGCCGCGGACGCCGTACTCCTCGCCGAAAATCGCGTCGTCCGGATGTACCGCCGCGATGCGCTGGCGAAGCTCGCGCTCGATGAGCAGGTCCGCCTCCGAGACCGGCGTGCGGTCTTCCTTCGTCTCGATCAGCAGCGACGCCGAGCGGAAGTAGCGCATCGCGATGCGATCGGCCACGCCGGCCAGTTGCATGGCGAGCTCGAGATCGCGGTGCATGCGGGCGCGAAGGGTAGCACGCGGCGAAACCCGCGCCGCGCGTCGCCCGTCACAGCGGCATGCACGCTGCGCTCGTCGTGACCCTGCTCGCCGCGATCGATCTGTCCAACGCCAACCGCGCCTTCTCCGAAATGGATGCGATGTGTGCCGCCGACGCGGGACGCCTCTGGGGCCGCTCGCTCTGCGGACCGATGGTCTTCGCCGACGCGAGCACGCGAGATGCCGCGACGCGCGAGGGCGCCGCGAAGATCCCGGACTCGATCGGCATCGCCAACACCGCGGTCGAGTGGAACGGCAAGACGTGGACGATGGTCATGTGGCCGCTGCCGCAGAACACGATCGCGCGGCGCGCGCTGCTCGCCCACGAGTCCTTCCACCGCCTCCAGAAAGACCTCGGCCTTCCGATGAGCAGTCCGCGCAACGCGCACCTCGACTCCGCCGACGCCCGCGCATCGATGCGGCTCGAGTGGCGCGCGCTCGCACGCGCGCTGGCGACGCGTGATCCGCATGCGGTGTCCGAGGCGCTGGCGTTTCGCGCGCAGCGGCACAACGAGGAAGAGCGGCTTCTCGAGATGAATGAAGGACTCGCCGAGTACACCGGCTACGCGCTCGCGGTGCCGCATGTGAGTGAGCGCATCGCGCCGCTCGTGCGCAAGCTCGCGAATGCGGAGAAGAGCGAGACGTACGCGCGCTCGTTCGCGTACGCGAGCGGTCCCGCGTGGGGCACGCTCATCGAGATGAAGGACCCGCACTGGACGCGCAAAGTGAAACCATCCGACGACCTCGGCGCGATCGCGCGGAAGTTGTGGGGCGTGTCGCCGTCGATGAATGAAGAAGCGTACGGCGCCGCGGCCGTGCGCGCGGATGAACAGGCGCGCGCGGAGAAGAAGGAGAAGCTCCTCGCCTCGCTGCGCGCGAAATTCGTCGACGGTCCGGTGCTCACGATCCCGCTGCGCCAGATGCAATTTACCTTCGACCCCAACAACGTCCAGCCCCTCGGCGACCTCGGCACGGTGTATCCGTCGATGGAAGTGCGCGACGTGTGGGGCAAGATCGTCGTCACCGGCGGCGGTCTGATCTCGCCCGACTATCAACGGCTCGTCGTTCCCGCGAGCGGCGAGGGCTACACGCTCACGCTGAACGAAGGCTGGAAGATCGTGCCCGGCGTGCGCGAAGGTGATACAACACTGCGCGAGTGAAACGGTCCCTCGCGCTCCTCATTTTCTTCGCACTTTCCGCGGCCGCGCAGCAGCCCGTGCTGCGCTGGGGCGGGGACTCCGAAGGCGGCGCGCCGTACGTCGAGGCGGATCCGAATGATCCGACGCACGTCGTCGGATTCGACGTCGAAGTCGCGGAAGAGATCGCGAAGGGACTCGGACGCAAACCGGAGTTCGTGCAAGTCGCGTTCGCGGCGATCGATCAGTCGGTCGCGCGCGGCGACTTCGACCTCGGCATGAGCGGAGTCGAAGACACGCCCGCGCGCCGCGCCGCGCTGGCGGCGACGATTCCGTATTACGAGTTCACCGAGGCGTTGACGGTGCGGGCAGGGGACAAGGAAAAGTACGACGAGCTGTCCGATCTGCGCGGACGTCGCGTCGGCACTTTGGGCGGGACGATCGCGTACGACATTCTTCTCGACGCCGAGAAAAAGTACGGCATCACCGCCATCTCGTACGACGACGACGTGCATCCGTACGAAGACCTGCAGCAGGGACGGCTCGACGCGGTGCTGCTCGACAACATCATCGCCGCGCGCTCGATGCGCCGCACGCCCGGGCTGTACACGCACTACGACAAGCCCGTCGAGCGCGGCCACTACATGATCGTGCTCGCGCCGGGCAACACCGCGCTGCGCGATCGCATCAACGACATCCTGCGCGCGCGCATGAGCGACGGCACGCTCGAGCGCATCTATCGCAAGTGGCAGATCTGGGACGAGTTCCAGCAGCCGTTCTTCGACAAAACGCTGGCCGCGGTCAACACTCCGGCGCCGGCGCCGAAATCCGCGCCGACGCCGCATGCCTCGGTGGCGAAGTACCTGCCCGCCCTGCTGCGCGCCGCCGTCATCACCATCATCATGTCGTGCTTGGCGATGGCGCTCGCGGTCGCGATCGGCGTGCTCGTCGCCACCGGCCGCGTCTACGGCAACGCGCTGCTGCGCGCGGCACTTACGGCGTACGTCGAGATCATCCGCGGCACGCCCGTGCTGCTGCAGCTCTTCGTTCTCTACTACGGACTCTCGTCCGTCATCCGCCTTCCCGCGTTCATCGCCGCGCTCATCGGCCTCGGACTCAACTACGCCGCGTACGAGAGCGAGATCTATCGCGGCGCGATGGAGGCCGTGTCGCGCGGACAGCTCGAAGCCGCGCGTACGCTCGGACTCACGGAAGTGCAGGTCTTTCGTTACGTGCGCGGGCCGCAGGCATTCCGTCTCGCGCTCGCGCCGATGACGAACGACTTCGTCGCGCTGCTCAAAGACTCGTCGCTCGTCTCCGTCATCACCGTCGTCGAACTGACGAAGCAGACGCAGATCTTCGCCGCGAACGTCGGCAGTTGGGTGATTCCCGGCGCGCTGTGCGGCGCGTTGTATTTGGCGATGTCACTGCCGCTCGCGCGACTCGCGCGCGCGCTCGAGTCGCGATGGAAGGCGGCCTCGCTGTGAGCGTCCTGCGCATCGACAACCTGCGCCTCAATCGCGGCGCGCGCGAAGTGCTGCGCGGCGTGAGCCTGTCGGTGGAGCAGGGCGAGCTCGTCGCGCTCATGGGACTCTCCGGCGGCGGCAAGACGACGGTGCTGCGTGCGATCACCGCGCTCGAACCGTTCGACGCCGGCACGATCGACGTCGGCGGCGTCGTGCTGCGCGCCGGCGCGCTGCCGCGCGGCGCGACGCAACGCGAGCTGCGACGCCAGGTGGGCATGGTGTTCCAGCTCCATCATCTGTTCGATCACCTGACGGCAATGGAGAACGTGACACTCGCGCCGCTGCATGTCGCGCGCACGCCGCGCGCCGACGCCGAACGTCGCGCCTCGCAACTCCTCGACTCCCTCGGCGTCGCCCATCGCCGCAACGCGTATCCGCGCGAGCTCTCCGGCGGCGAGGCGCAACGCGTCGCGATCGCCCGCGCGATGGCGATGGATCCACCGCTGCTCTTGATGGACGAGCCGACCGCCTCGCTCGATCCCGCGCGGCGCTTCGAGCTCGGCCAGACGCTGCGCAACCTCACCACCGGCGGACGCACGCTCGTCATCACCACGCACGACGACGACTTCGCGCGCGACTTCGCGTCGCGCGTGATCGTGCTCGCGGAAGGGGAGGTCGTGGAAGTCGGCGATCCGCGCGAAGTGCTCACGCGTCCGCAGCATCCCGCCACGCGCGCGCTGCTGCAGAAAGTCCACGAAGAGTGATCCCGACATGCTCCTGGCCGCCCTCCTCTCCGCCACGCTGACCGTTCAGGATTACGCGACGATGCCGCAGGTGTCGTCGCCACGCTGGTCGCCCGACGGCACGCGCATCGCGTATGTGCTGACGAAGGCGGACCTCGACCGCAGCGCGTACGACTCCGACGTCTGGATCGTGAACGCGGACGGCACGAACGATCGCCAGCTCACGCGTGCCGCGTCGTCGGAGACGCATCCGCAATGGTCGCCGGACGGCAAGCAGCTCGCGTTTCTCTCCGACCGCAGCGGCCGCAACGCGATCTACATCATCAACGTCGACGGCGGCGAGGCGCGGCAACTCTCGAACGAGCCGACGCCCGTGCGCGAACTGGAGTGGTCGCCGGACGGGAAAGAGATCGCCTTCACGCGCATCGATGAGCCGACGCTCGACGACGAGCGACGCGCGCGCGACAGAGACGACGCGCGCGTGCTCGATGAAAACCCGAAGCACGTGCACCTCTACATCGCGAATGTGGAGACGGGCGCCGTGGGGCGACTCACGCGCGGCGACTTCTCGATCTGGAACTTCTCCTGGTCGCCGGACGGCAGCGCGATCGCGTTCGATCACGCGGGGAGGATGAGTCTCGATGGTCTGTACGCGTCGGACATCTACACCGTGACGCGCGACGGCGCGCTCCACGCGCTCGTGGTGCGGCCGAGCATCGATCGCGGTCCCGTGTTTTCGCCGGACGGGAGGTGGATCGCGTTCACGAGCTCGGGCGGCAATCCCGACTGGCTCGCGGAGCACGATGTGTACGTCGTCCCCGCGAGCGGCGGTGCGGCGCGGATGATCTCGAAGGCATACGCGCGCACCGCGGATCGCATCGCGTGGAGCGCGGACTCGCAGTCTGTCTTCGCCGAAGGTCCGTGGGCGACGACGACGCAGATCTTCCGCCTCGGCATCGACGGCACGTCGTTCACGAACACGACGAACGTCGAAGGCTCGGCGAGCGACATGGACATGCATCGCGATCGCGCGGCGTACATCTATCAGTCGCTGACGGAGCCGCCGGAGCTGTTCGTCGACAAGCATCAACTCACGCATCACAACGACGCGTACCGCAACGCGACCCTCGGCGCGACGCGCGTGATCCGCTGGAAGAATCCGAAGGACGGCCTGGAGATCGAAGGCTTGCTCACGCTGCCGGTCAACTACAAGCAGGGGACGCGCGTCCCGCTGCTCACATTCGTGCACGGCGGCCCCGGCTCCCGCTTCGAGCAGGAGTTCCTCGGCTACCTCGGCCACGTCTACGCGCCGCAGGCACTCGCGGCGGAAGGCTTCGCGGTACTGCGACCGAATCCGCGCGGCAGCAACGGCTACGGCGCCGCCTTCCGTCAGGCGAACCGCGCGGATTGGGGCGGCATGGACTGGCTGGACGTGAACGCCGGCATCGACAAGGTGATCGCGGACGGCATCGCCGATCCGAAACGTTTAGGACTGATGGGCTGGAGCTACGGCGGCTACCTCGGCGCCTGGTCGCTCAGCCACAGCGAGCGCTTCGCCGCGGTGAGCATCGGCGCCGCGATGACGGACCTGCTGACGATGCAGTGGACGTCCGACGTGCGCGGCTTCCTCCCCGCGTACTTTCCCGGCCTGCCCCTCGACACCCTCCGCACGCACAGCCCCGCCTGGACGCTGACGAAGAAACCGCGCGCCGCGGTGCTCATCCAACACGGCGAGAACGACGAGCGCGTCCCGATCACGCAGGACGTATTGCTCTACCGCATCCTCAAGTCCCTCGGCACGGACGTCACGATGGTGGTCTACCCCCGCTCCCTGCACACCGCCCGCGAACCGAAGCTGCGGATGGACGTCGCGCGCAGGAATGTGGAGTTTTTCAAGAAGAACATCGCGCGTACACTTGCTCCGCAATGAACGTCAGCGTCGAAGAAGTGAAGCGCGATCCGGACGCGATCCTTCACCGCGTTCTCGAAGGCGAGACGCTCGTCGGCGTTCGATCGGACGAATCTCGGCGATCGGGCGATCATCCTCCGTTACCAGGTTGGCTACCGAGTCAGCCGATCGTACTCCGCATGCGAGCCGATCCACGCCCACAACACGCCGTCCGCGACGGGCTTGCCGAGCGCTCGATAGTGCGCGCCCACGCGGACCGACCAGTACCGCCCGACGCGCTTGAAGTGAAGTGACGGATGCGCCTCATCGGCGAGCAGCAGCTCGTAGTTCTTTCTCGCGAGCTCTTGAACGTCTGCCGGGAGCGCGTTGAAGCTCGTCCAGAACGACGGCGCGGCGTAATGGTTCAAAACTTCGTGCTCTTACCCGCGAGATGCGCGCGCTCCGCTTCATCGAACAACCGATCGAGCTTGCCGTTTGCGGCGTCCTCTTCGATCTGCTGATCCCACTGCATCCAGTCCTGCTCGAGAAGCCAGTCGCGAAGCTGCGCGAATTCGGCAGGGCTGAGCTGCTTGATCTCCTCTTCGAGAAGCTCGAGGCGCGTCATGTTCGGGGAACAGTTTATCGGAAGCGCGATAGGCGCCCACGCGGTATCGACCAGTCACCTTCAATCCGTGTAAGCCAGCACGCGCGCCTTCGTCTCTTCCAGAAACGCGATGACCTGTTCCCGCGTGACGGAGGGGAATCTTCGAGAAAGTCATCGATCGAGTCGCCGGCTTCGAGGTAATCGAGAAGCGTCTGACAGTCTACGCCGCAATTCCCCCTTGGGCGCCCGCCCTCCCGCCTCCGTATCATCGACGTCATGACACGACTGGCGGCAGTCGCGGCAATTCTCCTTTCCCTCCTCACCACCCACGCATTCGCGGACACCGCGGACCTCGCCCTGCGTCGCGACTTCGACAACGCGCAGAATCCGGTCTACGCCGGCGAGTTCATGAGCATGCAGCTCACCTCGTCAATCGCGGGCCGGATACTGCGCGCAACGCGGCCATCCTCATCGATCTGCCGGAGGGCGTAGCGTTCGATCGCATCTTCTCCATTCGCAACCAGTGCGACGTCTCCGTCAAACCCGTCCGCTGTTCGCTCGGCGATCCCGCGTCGCGCGACGTCATCCCCATCCTCGTGCGCGCGATCGCCCCGATCGCGAATCGCACCGTCACCATGTCCGTCCGCGCGGTCTCCGATGCGCAAGATCCCGACTCCACCAACAACACCGCAACGTCGACCTTCACCGTGCAAGTCGCCACCGCGCTCTACGTCGGGTTCAACGAGCCGCACATCCGCGTCGATCCCGGCACCGTCTTCAAGACACCGTTCGGCATCGGCAACAACCTGCACATCTCCGATCCCGGCCACCTTCGCCTGCACCTCGACATCGTCGGCGGCGGCACCATCGAACAGTTCGAGCCGTTGCCGTCGTGGTCGTGCACGACCACCGCGACCAGCGTCGATTGCGCGCTTCCGCCGCTCACCGGCGAATGCATGTGCGCGATCGGCGCGAGCATCAGCGTGCGTGCGCCGGACAGCCGCGCGGGCGGCGAGGTGCGCATCGTGCCGACGATCACGAGCGATCTGCCGAACGTCATCACCAGGCGGGAGCCGAAGATCGCGGAGATCTATCGCTGGATCGCCGTGACGAACACCGCGGACGCGGGACCCGGCTCGTTGCGCGACGCGATCACCGAAGCCAACACGACGTGCGGCGACGCGCCGTGCAGGATCGCGTTCGAGATCGCGACGCCGGTCCCGAACGAAGGCTGGTTCACGATCGTGCCGTCGACGCCGTTGCCTGCGGTCACCGCGAAGCGCGTCTTCCTCGACGCCGCGCGCCAGACGGTCTTCAGCGGCGACACCAATCCCCTCGGACCCGAAGTCGCGATCGACGGCCGCGTCGCCGGCTCCGGTCTCGCGATGATGTCCGGGTGCGAATCCGTCGTGACCGGACTCGCGCTCGGCAACTTCATGAGCGATCAAGGACTGCGTTTCGCCGCGACGGGCGACTACAACGCGTGCGCCCTCAGTATCCTCGATCGGCTCGAAGTGTTCGGCAATCACATCGGCGTCGATCCCACAGGCGGCGTCGCGTGGCCCAACCTCCGCGGTCTCCGCCTCGACGGCGCCCTCGGCGACATCCACGACAACGTGATCAGTCGCAATCGCTACAGCGGCATCTGGCGCTGGGGCGGCGGCGAGCTGTATCGCGTCCTGCGCATCCGCCGCAATCGCATCGAGTCGAACGGCGCGAGCGGCATCCTCCTCGCGTTCGCGAACACCGA
>DATELS010000668.1:0-3333 GCA_035276365.1 Thermoanaerobaculia bacterium | reverse complement strand
CGTGTCCCCTTCCTGCAGGTCGATCTCCACCGTCCGCGTGTTGATCTCGTGCCGTACGCCGAGGGGCAGTGAGGTCGACTCGATAGACTGCGGCGGGACGTCCTTGCGCAGCAGGTAAGGGTAGAGATGGCCGGCGTTCGTGTGGCGGATCGCGCCGCGCTCGAGGTCGAAGATGGTGAAGGCGAGCGTCATGAACGCGCGGCGTTCCGTCGAGCGGAACACCAGTTGATTGAGGCGGCGGAAGAGTGACGTCGCATCCGCGCCTTCCTCGATGAGCGTTGTCATCGCGGCTTTCACCATCGCCATCACGAGTCCGGTGGAGAGTCCGTGGCCGGACACGTCGCCGATCGCGACTGCGAGGCGCTGCTCGCCCATGCGGAAGACGTCGTAGTAGTCGCCGCCGATCGACGTCGTCGGCTCGAAGTGCGCGGAGAACGAGACGCCGCCGTAGTCGGGACCGGCGGCCGGCAGGAGGTTGCGCTGGATCTCCGCGGCGATCGCGATCTCGCTCTGCAGGCGCTCCTTCTCCGCGACCGTCGACAGCAGCGACGCGATCGACTCGGTCATGTGATCGAACGACTGCGCCATCGCGCCGAGCTGGTTGTTGCGGCGCATGCGGATGCGATACGTGAAGTCACCGCGCTCGACCGCGTGCGCGCCCTTCTCGATGCGGTTCACCGCGCGCGAGATAGAGAAGATGAGGATGGCCGCGAAGAGCGCGGCCACGGCGTACATCATCATCAGCGCGAAGGCGATGCCCATGATGATGTTGATAAGGATGCCGAGGTAGTCGCCGGCCGAGGAGCCGAAGTAGTAGGAGAAGATGTTGCTCGGCGGGTTCGCGATCAGCGTGAACAGGCTGTGGTCCGCGATCGACTGGCCGGTGTTCCAGTCGGTGAGATCGGCGAAGTCGCCCCAGATGACTTTGCGCCCGATGTTGCCGGTGAAGACGTTCTGCAGGCCGCTGCTGCTGTCGATGTTGATGCCGCGGTCGTTGACCTGCTTCCGCGCGTTGGCCATGTCGACGACCATGCCGTAGCGCTCGAAGAGCGTGTCCGTCCACTCTTTGTTCAGCGGCTGCGCGAGGACGACGGAGCGGTCGCCGTCGAAGAGGCGCGACGCGACGAGCAGCCACTGGCCGTCGCGCGCGACGAGTCCGCTGAAGCTGCGCGAGCGCAGCCACTCCGGCAGTTTTCCGGGCGCGCTCTCGCTGTCGTACACCTCGAGCGACTTGAGCGAGCCCGAGGGACGCTTGCCGGTGACGACGTACTCGAGCGCCCAGTTCTCGAGTTGTCCGAGCGTGGCCTGGCGCTCCGCGCGCAGCTCGGCCTGCGTCATCACGGCCGCGAACATGTACGCGGTCGTGAGCAAGAGGATGGTCATCAGGAAGAACGGCAGGAGGCCGATGAGGAGGTAACTCAGAAAGAGTCGCCGGCCGACGGTCCAGAAGAGCTGGCGCAGGAGGAAGCGGAAGAAGAGCGCCAGGCCGTACAGCGAGAGCGCGATGACGAGGAGCCACGCCAGGAAGGAGAAGAATCCCAGCATGGGAATGCCGCGGCCGAACCGCTCGAGGAGCCGGTCGGTGTAGCGAATGCAGACGATGGCGCCGACGCCGATCAGCCAGACTACGAACGCCGGCGAGAGGCGCCGCTTCGTCACGGGCCGTTCGTCCATCTCCGTCATGATAATGCCGCTGCAACTCTTAGTACGCGCGCCGCGCGCGCGGGTTGCGCCCCCTCGGAATAACGCGTGGCGTTCGCGCTGTCTTTGCACGAAAGGTCCGAGCTTCCCACGATGACTTCACGCCCGCTTCTCCGCCTCGCTCTCTCCGCGCTCGCGCTGGTCGCGACGACTCACGTCGCGCATGCCGCGTGCGTGAACCGCTTCGTCGCGCGCACCGAGCGCCCGCATCAGATCGTGACGCTCCTGACGGGCAAGCTGACGTTCCAGGAGGCGCAGGCGCTGACGGAGGCGATCCGCAAGAAGGAAGCGCCGCCGCTGGAGTGGGTGGATGACGCGGGCAAGACGCTGGCGAAGCAGTTCGGCGATCTGAAGGTCGTGCGACCGATGCCGGTCGGCTGCGATGGCAAGACGTCGGGCGTCGTGGTGATCGTGTCGTTCCCGACGGCGACGACGCCGACGAAGAAGATGAACGTGAAGCTGAACCCGACGACGACGGTGTCGTTCGATCAGCAGTCCGAGTAATTCACCGTACCGACCTTCTCTTCGACGGCACTTCCGCCGTTCCCGTCGACCACAACTCGAGCGAGTGTCCCGTCAGCAGGATCACGCGTCCCGGTTGCAGCGCGAATGAGCGCACGGGCGACGGCATCTCGATGAGCGCGCCGCCGCTCGTGAATCCGGGGATGCGATACGTCTCCGCGTTGTCTCCGCGTCCGCTGACGATCGCGCAGTTACCTTCGGCGCGAATGCGCGTCGCGTCGTTCGGCGCGACGGGCGTGAGGAACTCGCCCGCGGACGTGAGCGTGGTGTCGTTGTACGCGTAGACCTTGTCGCCGAGGACGTAGAGCGTACCGTTCGACGCGGCGAGGGAAGTCGCGGTGGCCGGACGCGCGATCGAGGCGATCGGCGCGGGATGCAGCGCATCGGCGATGTTGATCACGCGAATCTCGCGCGGCAGATCGACGAGCGCGTACGCGCGCGTGCCGGACGTGACGACGTCGTCGACGCCGCCGGTCATCGACGCGGTGACGACGAGCGACGCCGGGTCGAGCACGAGCGTCTTCTTCTCGCACGCGCCGGTCGTGCAGCCTTTCGACAGCGAGACCCACACCGCGTTGCCCGCGGTGACGATGCCGCGCGGCTGTGCATCCGCGCCTTCGTCGATCGTGATCTGCGCGAGCGGCGCGCCACTCGGCGAGTAGGTCGTGACTGTGCCGTTGCCGCCGAGGACGTAGAGGGCGGAGTCGGTGGCAGCGATGTCGAGGATGCCTTGCGCCGGAACGGCGCCGAGGTATTGGAGGACGTCGTTGGACTTCGTGCGGAAGATGTCGACGCCGTCGTCGCTGAGCAGATACACGCGATCGCTGCCCGCGGCGAGCTTCGAGTAGAAGCTGCCGTGGAACGGCACGCGCGCCTCCGGAAGTTTTCCGGTGAACGACGCTGCGGCGATGCCTTCATTCGTCGCCATCACCGCGAACGGCGCGGCGGCGTCGAGCGCGACGATGCTCGCGGGAATCGACTGCTCGCTGACGAGCGTGCGCGCGTTGTCGAACACGAGCACCCTGCGCGTGTCGGCGGCGACGAGCGTCGTGCCGGAGAGCGCGAGCTGCCGCGGGAAGATGCGGCTCGAGTCGGCGGCGATGGTGATGA
>DATELS010000667.1:0-2419 GCA_035276365.1 Thermoanaerobaculia bacterium | reverse complement strand
GCTCTCCCGGCGTGCGCGCAACATGCCCGCGTCGCCGATCCGCAAGCTCGCGCCGCTGGCCGATGCCGCCAAGGCGCGCGGCACGCGCGTGCTGCATCTCAACATCGGCCAGCCCGACATCGAGACGCCGCCCGCGATGATCGATCGCCTGCGCACGATGAACGCGAAGGTGCTCGAGTACTCGCCGTCCACCGGCACGCCGGAGTTCCTGCGCTCCGTGCAGCGCTACTACGAGAGGCGCGTCGGCGTGCGCGTCGAGACGAATCAGATTCTCGCCACGACGGGCGGCAGCGAGGCGATCCTCTTCTCCTTTCTCGCGTGCGCGAATGAAGGCGACGACGTGCTCGTCGTCGAGCCGTACTATGCGAACTATTCGGCGTTCGCGATGATGGCCGGCGTCAACCTCGTGCCGGTCACGAGCCGCGGACGCGACGGCTTTCACTTCCCGCCGCGCGAGGTGTGGGAGCGCGCGCTGACGCCGCGCACGCGCATCGTCATCTTCAGCAATCCGAGCAATCCGACCGGCGCGGTGTACACGCGCGAGGAGCTGGACATGCTCGCCGCGTTCTGCCGCGATCACGGACTGTTCCTCGTGTCGGACGAGGTCTATCGCGAGTTCGTGTACGACGGGCGCAAGGCGGTGAGCGCGCTGGAGCTGGAAGGCGTCGACGACCTGGTGATCGTCGTCGACAGTCTCTCCAAGCGCTACAGCGCCTGCGGTATCCGCCTCGGCTCCCTCATCACCCGCAACGCGGAGATCTACGACGGCTGCCTGCGCATGGCGCAGGGACGCCTCTCGCCTCCGGGTCTCGCGCAGTTCATCGCCATCGGCGTCGACACGCTCGATGACAGCTACACGCACGCGGTGGTCGCGGAGTATCAGCATCGCCGCGACGTGCTGCACGAAGGTTTGACGTCGATTCCGGGCGTGTTCCTGGCGAAGCCGGAAGGCGCGTTCTATTGCATCGCGCGACTGCCGGTCGAAGACGCGAACGACTTCGCGGTGTGGCTGCTCTCGGAGTTCCAGCACGAAGGCGCGACGGTGATGCTCGCTCCCGCGAGCGGGTTCTATGTCACGCCCCAGGGGAAGAGCGAGGTGCGCATCGCGTACGTGTTGAAGGAAGAGGACCTGAGACTTGCCACGCGCGTGCTCGGCGTGGCACTGCAGCGCTACAACGAACGATGAACGATGAACGATGAACGATGAGATGCGGCGTGTTTTTCATCGTTCATCGTTCATCGTTCATCGTTTGAAAGCCTCCTCGACGATCCTCCCGATCACCTCCGTGTAGCTCTTCCCGCTCTCCTTCGCGGCCATCGCGAACTCGGCGGCGGGGTCGAGCCACGGGTTCGGGTTCGCCTCGAGCACGTACACGCGGCCGTTCTCGGCGAGGCGGCAGTCGATGCGGCCGTAGTCGCGCAGCTTGAGCGCGCGGAACGCGGTGAGCGCGGTCTGCTGGATGCGCTCCGTCGTCTCCTCATCGAGATCGCGCGCCGGCGCCGACTTCGTCTTCTTGTACGCCTCGGTCGTCACATCGAATTTCACTTCGTAGCCCGCGATCTTCGGCATGCCCTCCGGCAACTTCGAGAGATCGAGCTCGACGAGCGGCAGCGCCTCCGCGCGGTCGTTGCCGAGAATCGCCGCGTAGATTTCGCGCCCTTCGATGTACTCCTCGAGCAGCGCGGGCGACTCGAACTCCTCCTGCACGTACGCGATGCGCTCGAGCAGATCCTTCAGCGTGTGCACGACCGAGGCGGCGTCGATGCCTTTCGATGCGTCCTCCACGGCGGGCTTCACGATCACCGGAAACTTGATGTCCTGCGCATGTGCGACCACTCCCTTGTGCACGACCGCGGAGTACGGCGTGTACAGCTCGTGGTAGCGCACGATCATCTTCGCCACCGACTTGTCCATCGCCAGGTACGAGCCCTGCGGCCCCGCGCCGGTGTACTTGCGGCCGATGAGATCGAGGTACGCGGCGAAGTGCATCTCCATCGTGTCGTTGCCGGCGTACGACTCGACGAGGTTGAAGAACAGGTCAGCCGGATGGCGCACGAGCCGCGCGAGCGTCTGCGTGCGTCCGTCGATGGCGAGCGTCGACGGCTCGTGCCCGAGCTCGCGCAACGCATCCGAGATCGCCTCGATGTCCGTCTTCTTTTTCTTTTTCTTCTTCTTCGGGATGGACGCCTCGATGTTCGCGCCCGGGTACTCCTCGTACCCCTCCCACGTGTTGTACAGAATCGCAACCTTCATTGAGGTCTCCGGTGACGCAGCGGCTTGCGCCCGATGAGGAACGTCATCGAGAGCGCGGTGATGTAGACGGTGAGCTCGATCATCTGCTGCCGGCTGCGCTCGCGCAGCGCGACGAGCTGCAGCTCATCGAGCCGCTTCTCGACCGCCAGCACGAGCGCGCGCACG
>DATELS010000666.1:0-3416 GCA_035276365.1 Thermoanaerobaculia bacterium | reverse complement strand
CTGCGTCATGCGAATCGTCGGCGTGTCGATCTCCTCGAGATCGGCGAGCAACTCGTTCGCGGTCTGGTAGCGATCCTCGGGATCCTTCTGCAGGAGGCGCGAGATGATCTTCGACGCGGCCGCGGGAAACGCGGGATCGAGCGGCACGAACGGCTCGGGCTCGCCCTCGCGAATGCGATCGAGCACGAGCAGCGGCGCGTCCGCGTTGAAGGGGAGATGTCCCGCCGCCATGTGATACAGCACGACGCCGGCGGAGAAGAGATCGCTGCGCACGTCCGCGTTTTGTCCGCGCGCCTGTTCGGGCGAGATGAAATGCAGCGTGCCGAAGAAGTGACCGCTCGTCGACTCGAGCGTGTGCTCTTTGCCGGGATCGGTGAGCGCGCGCGGCATCGACTTCGCGAGACCGAAGTCGAGGATCTTCACGAGCCCACTCGGCTCGATGATGATGTTCGCGCTCTTGATGTCGCGATGGATGATGCCCTTCTCGTGCGCGGCGGCGAGTCCCGCGGCGATTTGTCGCGCGATGGCGAGGAACTCGCCGGAGTCGAGTGGGCGTCGTCGCACGCGCTGCGAGAGCGTCTCGCCCTCGCAGTACTCCATGACGATGAACGGGACGCCCTGATCGGTCTCGTCGACTTCGTAAATCGTGGCGACGTTCTGGTGGCGGATGGAGGCGGCTGAGCGCGCCTCGCGCAGAAAACGCGCCTTCTTGTCCGCGGCGACCTCGGTCGCGTTCAAGACCTTCAGCGCGACGAGCCGTCCAAGTCGCTCATCCCGCGCGAGATACACCGTTCCCATCCCGCCTTTGCCGAGGACGCGAACGATCTCGAAGCCGTCGAAGACGGGAGTCTGCTCCAAACTTTCCGGATTCTACACGTGCGAAGAACCCCGCCGAACTTCAAACTCTGACCCAGAAGGTGGGTTATATTTGCACCCCCTTCATGACCGACATCGCGCTTCCGCCTCGCTATCAGATTCGGGCGACTCTCAAAAAGACTGGCGAGACCGCGGTGTATCGCGTCTTCGACGTCTCCGATCGCCGCGATGAGGCGATCAAAATTCTCTGTCACGAAGTGCATGACACGCAGCAGCTCCTGCGCTTCCGCACCGAGTTCGCGACGCTCGCCTCGATCGAGCACGCGAGCGTGATCAAGGTCTACGACTTCGGAGTCCTGCAGGAACGCTATCCGTACTTCACGATGGAGTTCTTTGCGGGGAAGCGCATCACGGAGTTCTTCGACGGGAAGAACTGGGACGCGCTGTACAACGTGCTCCTGCAGATCGCCTCCGGTCTGCATCACATCCACCACCTCGGCATCATCCATCTCGATCTGAAGCCGTCGAACATCCTCGTCGCCGATGACGGCAACGCGAAGATCATGGACTTCGGCCTCGCGATCGAAGGCCGGCAAGTCTTCGACCGCAAGATTCGCGGGACGCTGCAGTACATGGCCCCGGAGGTGTTGCGCCAGGATCGCGTCGACTCGCGCGCCGATCTCTACGCCCTCGGCATGACGTTGTACGAAACGGTCACCGGCGCGCTGCCGGGTTACGGACGCGCGCCGATCGAAGTGATCCGCATGCATCTCGACGAAGAGATCCGTCCACCCTCGGCGATCAATCCGAATGTGCCCGAGGCGCTCGAGCAGATCATCGTCAAACTGCTGGAGAAAGATCCGCGGCAGCGCTTTCCGTCCGCCGCTGCGTTGCTGCAGTCCGTCGCCGAAGCGGCGGGGAAGAAGGCGCCGCCGGCGGAGCTGCTCGTCGGACGCGGCGAGATGTACGCCGCGCCGCTCATCGGACGCAAAAACGAAGTCATGCATCTCGCCGCGCTCGTCGGCGAGGCGCGCGAAGGCCGCGGCAACGGCGTGATCCTCGCGGGCGCGGAGGGAATGGGGAAGAGCCGCATCGTGCGCGACGTCACGCTGCGCGCGCAGCTCGACGGCGCTCGCGTGTTCTGCGGACGCTGTCCCGTCAATCGCAAGACGATCTACGCGCCGTTCTTCGAGATCTTCGAGCAGATGGTGAAGGCGGTGAATCCGGACGCCGATGTCGGCGAAGAGATCCGCCGCATTCTGCGTCCCGTCGTCGCGAGCTCGGGACCGGAGACGAGTCCTCCGCAGCACGGGCAGAAGTTCCGGCTCTACAACCGCATCGTGCAGTCGATGCAGGACATGTACGGCTTCCTCAGCGTCAACAGCGAAGCCGGCGGCTCGCCGCTGATCCTCGTCATCGAAGATCTGCAGTGGGCCGATCCTTCGACCGCCGAACTGTTCTCGTTCCTCATCGGTGAGGCGAAGCAGAATCGCCTGCTCGTCATCGGCACGCTCACGCTCGACTCGGGCGGCGAGGCGGCGATCGAGTCGTCGTCGCCGAGCCTCGCGTTCTGGGAGCAGCGCGCGCGCGACGGCGACTTCACGCTGATTCGCGTCGAGACGCTCACCGAGCCTCTCGTCCGCGAACACGTGCAATCGCTCCTCGGCGACACGAACGTTTCCGATGAGCTCGTGCGCTGGATGATGTGGGAGTCCGCGGGCTCGCCGCTCAACATCCGCCGCATCATCGATTACCTCGTCGCGCACGATTACCTGACGTGGCGTCCGACCGGTTGGATGGCGGACATGGAGCGCATCCGCGCGATGCGCATCCCCGGCGGCTTCGCGACGATCCTGATGGAGAAGGTCGACGCGCTGACTCCGGAGCAGCGCGCGCTCCTCGAGCTCGCGTCGGTGATCGGCGAGACGATGGACGCCGAGATGCTGACGCGCGCATCGGATCGCGCACCTGAGGAAACGTACGCGTCGCTGCGTGAACTGATCCGGCTCGATCTCGTCGACGAGTCGAGCGACGGCAAGACGATCACGTTCCCGCAGATTCATCTCCGCGACGCCGTGTATGCCGCGATGCCGGAACGGCGGCGCATCGATCTGCACCTGCACGTCGCGCAAGTGCTCGAGCCCGCGGCGAACGACGGCTCGACGCAGCTCATCGGCGAAGTCGCGTATCACTTCTCGCGCGCGAACGATATCGAGCGCGGCACGCGCTACGCGATCGACGCGGGCGATCTCGCCACGCGCACGCTCGCGCACGAGGAAGCGACGGAGTTCTATCGCATCGCCCTCGAGCTCATGGACCTCGGCGGCGTCGAGGAAGCGCGCAAAGCAGAAGTGCGCGAGAAGCTCGCCGACGCGTACTACCGCCGCGACGACTATCGCAGCGCGATGCACGCGTATCAGTTCCTGCTCAAGAGCATCCAGGCGCGGCATCCCGACGACGTCCCGAATCTCGACGTCGCGCGGGTGATGAAGAAGATCGGCAAGGTGCTGGCGCGCCGCGGCGATCAGGATGCGGCGCTGACGTACTACCAGTCCGCGCTGGCGATCTACTAACGCCTCGGACAAACGGTCGACGTCGCG
>DATELS010000665.1:0-12760 GCA_035276365.1 Thermoanaerobaculia bacterium | reverse complement strand
TCGCGAGTGCGTCGCGAAGAGACACGTTCAACGCGTACAAGCTCATTCACGCGCTGGCGACGCTCGGGATTCTGACGCGCGTCGGAAGTGCGGGAACCACGGCGGCGCCGGAGCCGCAGTTCTCGCTCGATGACTTCGCATCCGCGGGCGTTGCCGACGCGGCGGACATGTTCGGCGAGGCGACGCCGGCGCCGGTGGTTGCTCCGACGCCGCAGTTCGACTTCGACGAAGCGGAGGCGCTGAAGCAGCCGACGCTCGAGGTGTCGCTCGGCGCGGCCGGAGCTGCCGCGGCGGCAACGTCCGCGTGGGATGAGCCCGATGAAGTGCCGGAGCCTGCCCCGACTGTCAGAACGCCGATGTGGAGCGTGCCGCCGCAGCCGTCCGCGGTGCCGATTCCCGCGGCGACGGAGCCACCCGTGGATGCAGACGAAGAGCAGTGGGGATTCGACGAAGCGCAGATCGAGACCGCGCAGCGCGCCGCGACACCGGCTCCGACGCCGAAGGAGCGCGCGAAGACGCCTCCGCCTCCGCGCAACGAGCGGCGCTACGGACTGCTGCTCGCGCTGATGGTGATCTTCATCCTCGCCGCGGCGGGATACTTTGGACTGCGCTGGTATCAGTCGCGCGATGAGAAGCTCGTCGCGGATGTACCGGTGCGCCGTCCCGCGCCGCGCCCGAGACCGGCTGCTGCTACACCTGCGGTAACGCCGACGCCGCTCACCGCGACGCAGCCCGTCGAGGCCACGCTCACGATCGCGACACCGACGGAGACCGTGCCGCCGACGACCACCATCGCACCGAAGGCGCCGATGCAAGTCACCGCGGTCGCACCCGCGCCGATTCCGGAGACTGCATCCGCGCAGGCGCCGCTGCCGCTCGTCGTGCCGAAGCAGGGACCGAATCGCTTCCAGACCATGGCGCGCGAGTTCGCGGCGCATCCGGCCGGCAAGTACACGGTGCAGATCCAGATCCTGTGCGAAGCGTCGAACCTCGACAAGGCGATCCTGACCGGCGGCTCGTTCGTCTGGTTCGTGCCGCAGACGATCGGCTCGCGCTCGTGCTACCGCGTATTTTGGGGACACTACGAGACGCGCGATGAGGCGCAGAAGGCGCTGGCGAGCGTGCCGGCGTCGCTGCGCGACAAGACGTCCGCGGTCAAGCCGGTGCCGAAGCCGCAGTAGAGCGCGCGCCATGCCCTGGCTCGTCGACGGCAGCAACGTCCTCGGCGCAATGCGAGTCGATCGTCACAGCGATGATTCGAAGCGCGGGCTCGTGCGTCTGCTGGCGTCGTTCGCACGCGCGAAGAAAACGCGCGTCACGTGCGTCTTCGACGGAATGGAACCGCCGAGCTTCGCGCGACACCTCGGCTCGGTGAGCGTCCTCTTCAGCGACGCGCGCAGCGCGGACGAGCTCATCGCGGAGCGCGCGCGCAACGGTCGCGGCTGGAGTGTCGTCACGTCCGATCGGGGACTCGCGGCGCGCGTTGCGCGGCGCGAAGTGACCATCGTCGCGCCGCAAAAGCTCATCCGTGAAATGGAGCTCGCGGCGAGCGGCGAAGGGGAGGCGGGAGGCGATTGGGAAGCGTACTTTTCCGATCCGAAAAACCGCCTCAAATTTTGATGTCGGCACGCCGACATTGTTTCTAAGTCTCTAAATCAGCAATCATTTAGCTGCAAGAATAAATCGCCGGCGAACCTGTTATCGTCGTCCGCGTGGAGCGAACCGGAGGATCGCGGTGCATGCACCGAGGAAAGTCCGAACTCCGACGGGCAGCAGGCTGGCTAACGGCCAGGCGCGGCGACGCGACGGAAAGTGCAACAGAAAACAAACCGCCGAACTTCGATGGCGACATCGAGGTGGTAAGGGTGAAATGGTGCGGTAAGAGCGCACCGCGTCCCGCGCGAGCGGCGACGGCACGGCAAACCCCCTGCGGAGCAAGACCAAATAGGGACGCAATGGACTCGCCCGTGTCCGTTCGAGTGTCCGGGTAGGTTGCTCGACCGCCGCGGCAACGCGAGCGGCAGATGAATGATCCTCACCGAGCCGCAAGGCAAGGCACAGGATTCGGCTTACAGGTTCGCTCCACGCTTCCCCCTTCGGGGAATTGAGAATTGAGAATTGAGAATTGAGAATGGTCGCCGTGCAAGAACGTTCTCAATCCTCAATCCTCAATTCTCAATTCTCAATTCGAAAACCGCGTGCATTGCCAACACGCGCGCACATCGCAGTCCTCGCCGCCTCCGGTCCATCCGAACGCGCGCGCATCGAAGAAGGCGCGCGTGCCATCGAGCAACGCGGCCATCGCGTGACGCTCGCGCAGAACATCGATCATCGCCATCGCGGATATCTCGCCGGCCCGGATGACGAGCGCGCGGAACAGCTCAACCAATTCTTGAGGGATCCGCAATACGACGCCTTCTTCTTCGCGCGCGGCGGATACGGCGCGATGCGCATCCTCGATCGCATCGACTACGACGCAATCGCCGCGAATCCGCGTCCCATCGTCGGCTTCAGCGACGTCACCGCCATTCATCAAGCGATGGCGACGCGCGCCGGCGTCGCGGGCTTTCACGGACCGATGCTCAATCTCGATTTTCGCGAAGGGCTTTCGCCCGACATCGAGTCGTGGCTCTGGTCCGTGCTCGCCGGCGAGGCTCCGCTCACGCGCGACTTCGCGCAAAACGACATCGTGTGCGAAGGCGATGCGGAAGGCATTCTCTTCGGCGGTTGCCTCGCGCTCACGACGTCGCTCGCCGGAACGCCGTATGACTTCTGGATCGATGACGGCATCTGGTTCTGGGAAGACGTCGACGAACCGGTCTACCGGCTCGACCGCATGTTGACCCACCTCAGGCTGTCTGGCAGAATGCAAAAAATCCGAGGTGTGGTCGTTGGGGCGCTGAAGAACTGCGGAGGCGAGGCCGAAATCCTCGAGCTTTTCCGCGATTTCTTCGGATCCTTTGCAATCCCGGTCGTGCGAAACCTGCCATTCGGTCATCATGGGAACAACCTGCTGATGCCCATCGGTGCCAGCGTTCGCCTCAGCACGTCCGATCGCACCTTCACGATCACCGAGCCGGCGGTCTCCCGATGAGGATTCACGAGGAATGAAGGCTGTGTTCAAGACGACGGGCGGTGGCGGCAAAGATCCTCTGAAGGATTCGCAGCTCGCTTTCTCCGCCGGCGAGCGCATCTTCTCCCAGGGCGACCTCGGCACTGAGATGTTCATCATCCAGGAAGGCGTCGTCGAGATCGTCAAGCACATCGGTCCCGAGTCGCATCTGCTCTCGCGACTCGAGAAGGGCGACTTCTTCGGCGAGATGGCACTGCTCGAAGCGATGCCGCGCACCGCGGACGCCGTCGCGACGACCGAGGTGAGAGTCGTCGCGATCAACGGATCGCGGTTCGACGAGATGCTACGCAAGAATCCCGAGGTTGCGGTGCGCATCATCCGCAAATACTCGAAGCGGCTGCGCGAAGCCAACACGCTGCTCGAGAAACTCGTCGGACGCGAAGTCGACGTCGATCACGTGGCCATGGACGCGACCATGATCGCGCCGTCCGAGAAAGCCACGCGCCATCGCCTCGTCGACGTCGCCACCGGCACCGCCTTCTTCTTCAGCAACGGCGACGAGACCACGATCGGCCGCGCTGACCCCGTCACGGGGATTCTCCCCGACGTCGATCTGACGCCCGTCGACAACAATCGCTCCGTCTCACGACGCCACGCGAAGATCATCCGCACGGGCGGCGACTATCACGTGCTCGAAGAAGTCGGCACCGTGAACGGGACGTATGTCAACGACCAGCGCATCCCGACCGGCGTGCCCGTGACTCTCCACAATGGAGACTTGCTGAAGATCGGACTGATCTCGATGAAGGCGGTGTTCGACTAGGCGTGCCACCGCTCACGCCCGACACGCCGATCCAGTTCATCAAAGGTGTGGGCGAGGGTCGCGCGAGACTGCTGCGCGAGGCCGGACTCGAGACCGCGCGCGACCTTCTCTACTTCTTCCCCCTCCGCTACGAAGACCGCCGCCACCCCGCGCGCGTCTCCGACCTCGGTCATTTTCTTGACACCCCCGTGCTGCTCCGCGGCCGCGTCACCTCTGCGCACGCGCGCGTCTCGCCGCGCAAGCGCATGCGCCTCTTCGAAGCCATCCTCGACGACGGCACCGGCTCGGTGAAGCTGATCTGGTTCAACCAGGCGTACCTCTCCGAACAGATTCAGCGCGGCGATCGCCTGGCCGTCTTCGGCGCTCCGCGCAGCAGCGGCTACGGCGCGCTCACGATCGAGAGCCCGGACTGGGAAAAGTTCGAAGGCGCGGAAGACGAGGAAGGCGCGGTCGTCCCGATCTACTCGAAGATCGGCAATATCCCGCCCAAAGCCATGCGCAAGATTCTCGCAGCGGCGCTGGAGACGATTCCGCTGCTCGAAGATCCGCTGCCTCCCGAGCTGCGCGAGCGCCTGCATCTCATTGATCTCCAGACCGCACTGCGCGAGCTTCATCAGCCGCGCGAGCTCGGGGACGCGTTTCTCGCGCAACGCTCGCCCGCGCACCTGCGCGTGATCCTGCAGGAGTTCTTCACTTTTCAGCTCGCGCTGCGCGTGCGTCGCGCGCACGAGGAGACGAAGAAGAAGTCGCGCACGATCACGATCGACGACGCGATGCGCGACGAAGTGAAACGCATCCTCCCGTTCCGCCTCACGACTGCACAGAAACGTGTGCTGCGCGAAATCGCCGACGATCTGAAGTCCGAGGCGCCGATGTACCGGCTGCTGCAAGGCGACGTCGGAAGCGGCAAGACCATCGTCGCGCTCATCGCCGCCATCCTCATGATCCGCAACGGACATCAGGTCGCGCTGCTCGCGCCGACGGAGATCCTCGTCGAGCAGCACTTCCAGCGCATTCGTCAACTCCTGGACCACAGCATCGTCGTCGCGCGCGGCACGGGCTCGATGAGCGCCGGCGAGCGCCGCACGCTGCTCGCCGGTCTGCGCGACGGCTACATCCAACTGGTCATCGGCACGCACGCTCTCCTCGAGGAGCGCGTGCAATTCAAATCCCTCGGACTCGCGATCGTCGACGAGCAGCATCGCTTCGGCGTCGAGCAACGGCAGAAATTGTTCGCAAAAGGCGAGCTGCCCGACATCCTCGTCATGACCGCGACGCCGATCCCGCGCTCGCTCGCACTCGCCATCTACGGCGATCTCGAGCTCTCCGTCATCGACGAGTTGCCGCCCGGCCGGCAGCGCATCCGCACCGCCGTGCGCGCGTCGCATGAAGTCGATCGCGTGTACGACTTCATCGACGACGAGATCGACAAAGGCGCGCAGGTCTACATCGTCTATCCGATCATCGAGGAGTCGGAGAAGACGAATCTCAAGCCGCTGTCGCAGGGATTCGAGTCGACGCAGAAGCGCTTTCCGAAACGCCGCGTGGCGATGCTGCACGGCCGCATGAAGTCGGACGAGAAGGAAGAGACGATGCAGCGCTTCAAGCGCGGCGAGATCGATATCCTCGTCGCGACGACCGTGATCGAAGTCGGCATCGACGTCGCGAACGCGTCGATCATGCTCATCGTCGACGCCGATCGCTTCGGCCTCTCGCAACTGCATCAGTTGCGCGGACGCGTCGGGCGCGGCGAGCGCAAGTCGTACTGCGTGCTGCTGCGCGAGGAGACGGCGGGCGGCGACGCGAAGGATCGCCTGCGCGCGTTCGAGAAGTCGCGCGACGGATTCGAAGTCGCGGAGCAGGACCTGCAGATCCGCGGTCCCGGCGAGTTTCTCGGCACGCGGCAATCGGGTGCGATGCGCTTCCGCATGGGGCACATCCTGCGCGACTACGATCTGATGGAAAAGGCGCGCGACCTCGCGATCGAAGTCGCCGCGCAGGACTCGGCGCGCGCCGACCAAATTGCGCGCGCACTCCTCGGCGTCGCCGTGCCCGAAGCCGCCGCGCGCGATTGAGGTCGATTTGCTACACTGCGCCGCCAACTTTTCTGGCCGCGTGAGTCACCATTGAATCAGTCCTCGCAAACCGTTCTCAGCGGTCTCCGTCCCACGGGCCGCGTGCACCTCGGCAACTACTTCGGTGCGGTGAAAAACTGGATCGATCTTCAGGATCGCTACAGTTGCTACTACACCGTCGTCGACTGGCACGCGCTCACGTCCGACTACGCCGATCCGTCGAACATCAAGCAGGCCACGTTCGACGCGGTCGCCGACTGGATCGCGGCCGGACTCGATCCGAAAAAGTGCGTGATCTTCCTGCAGTCCGCGGTGAAGGAGCACGCCGAGCTGCATCTGTTGCTCTCCATGGTCACGCCGCTGCCGTGGCTCGAGCGCGTGCCGACGTTCAAGGATCAGCAGGCGCAGCTCGAAGACAAAGACCTCAACACGTACGGCTTCCTCGGTTATCCGCTGCTGCAGACCGCGGACATCATCGTCTATCGCGCGCAGCACGTGCCGGTCGGCGAAGACCAGGCATCGCACCTCGAGATCTCGCGCGAGATCGTGCGGCGCTTCAACAACTTCTATGGTCCCGTTTTCCCCGAGCCGCAGGCGCTCTTCACCGCGACGCCGAAGGTGCCGGGACTCGACGGCCGCAAGATGTCGAAGTCGTACAACAACTTCATCGGACTCACGTGGAGCGCGGACGAGATTCGCGCCGCGGTGATGACGATGTTCACGGACCCGAATCGCGTGCGCCGCAGCGATCCGGGCAATCCCGACATCTGCAACCTCTTTCAGTTTCACAAGCTCTTCTCGGATGACGCGACGATCGCGCGCGTCGATCACGAGTGCCGCACCGCGCAGATCGGATGCGTGCAGGACAAGAAACTGCTCGCCGACATCATCATCGACAAGCTCACGCCGATTCGCGCACGACGCGAAGAGATCGTGCGCGATCCGTCGATCGTGTGGGACACGCTGCGCGAGGGCAGCCGCAAGGCGCGCGAGCGCGCCGCGGAGACGATGGAGCTCGTGCGCGCCGCGATGAAGATCGATTTCCCCGAGCTGCGCGCATGAGCGAAGAAGAGAAGATCGAAAGCGTGCAGCCGGAAGGTGCGCTCGCCGAGCCGGAGGAAGAGACCGCGTACAAGGTCACGCTGCCGTCGTTTCACGGGCCGCTCGATCTCCTGCTGCATCTCATCAAGAAGCACGAGATCGACATCTCCGACATCCCCATCGTGCTCATCACCGAGCAGTACAACGCGTACCTCGACGCGATGACGGAGCTCGACCTCGACGTCGCCGCCGACTACATCTACATGGCGGCGCTGCTCATCAACATCAAGTCGCGCATGCTGCTGCCGCGCGAAGAAGGCGCGGAAGAGCAGACGGAAGATCCGCGCAAAGAGCTCGTCGATCGTCTGCTCGAGTACCAGCGCTTCAAAGCCGTCGCCGAGTCGTTCGCGGAGCTCGACGTGTTGCGCATGGGCATGTGGGCGCGTCCGCGCGTGCCGCTGCCGGGCATCGACGAGCCGACCGAAGTCGACATGACCGAAGTCTCGCTCTTCGATCTCATCGACGCGTTCCGCACCGCGCTCGTGCGCTACCGGCAGAACCATCCGCAGTCGATCGAGCTGCAGCGCACGGTGCACAAGGTCTCGGAGAAGATGACCGAGCTGTATGTGAAAGTCGGCGAGAAGTCGCCGATCCGGCTGCAGTGGTTTCTCGAAGGCCGCGATCGCAACGAGTTGATCGCCGTCTTCCTCGGCATGCTCGAGCTCGTGCGCCTCGGCGGCATCCATCTTCAGCAGAGCGACATCTTCGGCGAGATCGTGATCTCGAAGAGCGGCGACATCGATCCGGAGACCTTCAAGATCTATGACTAACGAAGAACTCAAGGCAGCCCTCGAAGCGATCCTCTTTCTCTCCAGCGATCCCGTGCGCGTCGACGATCTCGCCGAGTCGCTCGATGAGACGAAGGAGGCGGTGGCCGCGCAGCTCGAGGAGATCAAGCGCACGCTCGACGATCACGTCGGCGGCTTCATGCTCGAACAGGCCGCGGGCGGATGGCGATTCACGACGCGCGCGGAGCACGACCCTGTTCTCAAGAAGTACTTTGCGAAAAAAGGCGAGAACCGCCTTTCGCTCGCCGCGCTCGAGACTTTGGCCATCGTCGCGTATCGGCAGCCCATCACCGCGCCCGAAGTCTCCGACATCCGCGGCGTCAACTCGACCGGCGTCATTCGCACGTTGCTCGAGCGCCGCATGATTCGCGTCGCTGGGCGCAAGAACGTCGTCGGCAGTCCGTTTCTCTATCGCACGACGAAAGACTTTCTCGTGCACTTCGGACTCAACGACATTCGCGATCTTCCGCGCCTCGAAGAATTCGGTGATCTCATCGGCGAGTCGATCAACGATGATCTCGTCGCCGCGATCAACAGCGCGGAGTCGAGCGCCACGAGTCCGCACGACATCATCCATGACGTCGTCGACACCGAGAACGAAGGCACGAGTGGTGAAGAACAACTCGCGGCGTCGCCCGAAGAAAGTCAGTTAGAATCGTCGGGCCGCGAAGCGAACGAAGAGTGATGGAACTCGAGCGACTGCAGAAGATCATCGCGCACGCCGGTTTCGCGTCGCGCAGAGAAGCCGAGGCGATGATCCGGGAAGGGCGTGTGACGGTGAACGGACGTGTCGTCACCGAGCTCGGAACGAGAGCCGACCCCGCGCGCGATCACATCAAAGTCGACGGAAAGCTCATCACGCGTGCGGAAACGCACCGCTACATCCTTCTCTACAAGCCGAAAGAAGTGATGACGACGGTCGAGGATCCGCAGGGCCGGCGCACCGTCATCGATCTCATTAAAGGCATTCGCGAGCGCATCTATCCCGTCGGTCGTCTCGACTTTCATTCGGAAGGTTTGATCCTGCTGACGAACGACGGCGACCTCGCATTCAAGGTCTCGCATCCGCAGCACGGCTCCGTGAAGACGTATCACGTGAAAGTGCGCGGCGTGCCCGAGGAGCGGCTCATCGACAAACTGCAGCGCGGGATCACCATCGACGGCAAGCGCACGCTCCCGTGCGAGATCGCGCGCATGAAGACGACCGGACGGTCGACTGGCCGCGGCGACGACGAAGGCAACTCCTGGTACGAAGTGAAGCTGCGCGAAGGTCGCACGCAGCAGATCCGCAAGATGTTTCAAGCGGTCGGACATCCCGTGTCGAAGCTGCGCCGCGTCGCGATCGGTCCGCTCTCCGATCCGCGACTCACGCCTGGCGCATGGCGCGAGCTCACGAAGCAGGAAGTGAAGATGCTCGCGACGATGCAGGAGGCGCCGAAGCCGAAGACGCGTCGCGCGGCGGTGAAGACTGCGTCGAAGAAGAAGAGTGTGGGCGCGGCCGCTCCGAGCCGCACGAAGACGGCGGTGCGCGCCAAGACATCGTCGCGGACGAAAACGCCGTCGCGTGCGAAGTCTCCATCCCGCCGGCCGAGGACGGCCGGCGCGACACGTCAAACCACGCGCGGGCGAGGGTAGCGTCGCGTGGCGCGCATCGTCGCCATCGACGGACCATCCGGCGTCGGCAAGACGACCACCAGCAAACTCGTCGCGCGCGCGCTCGAGCTCCCGCACATCGACACCGGCGCGATGTATCGCGCGATCGGACTCGCCGCATTGCGCAACGGCGTCAACGTGCGCGATGCCGAGGCGCTCGAGCAACTCGCGTCCAACACGCACATCGAGTTCGTGCCCGGCGATCCGCCGCGCGTGCTCCTCGAAGGCGAAGACGTCACGCATCTCATCCGCACGCCCGAGATCAGCATGGCCGCGAGCGACGTCTCCGCGATTCCCGCCGTCCGTCGCGTGCTCGTGCGTCTGCAACAGGAGCTCGGACGGCGCAACGGCGGAGTGCTGGAAGGACGCGACATCGGTACGAAGGTGTTTCCGGAAACGCCGCACAAATTCTTCCTGACCGCGCGTCCCGAGGTGCGGGCGCGGCGGCGGTATGCGGAGCTGATCGCCAAGGGTGAGGACGCCGATTTCGACACGGTTCTGGCCGATTCGCTCCGCCGCGACGAACAGGATTCGACGCGCGCCGACTCGCCCCTCATGTACGACGAGACCTACACCGTAATCGACACCTCGGACCTCACCATTGCGGACGTCGTGGAGCGGATTGTGAACGCGGTCTCGGCCGTTTAGTTCCGCCCTTCCTTGACGTACCCATACCCCGCGTTTAAACTCCCGATTTCAGCGTGTATCAACAACTTAGCGTTGATTGTGGTCCGCGCATCCGCATGCGCGGGCGATCGAATGATTGGTTAGGGGGTTCCCCAGTTCATGGCGTCCAATGACGAGACGAAGAAATCGAATCAGCCGCGTCAGGCGGACTCCAACGGCCTCGAGAACATGGGGATGGATGAGCTTCTCAACCTCTACAGCAAACCATCGCTGACCGAGGGCGAGATCATCCGGGGAAGAGTCATCAAAGTCACACCGTCCGACGTCGTCGTCGACATCGGATACAAAAGCGAAGGTCTCCTCCCGGTGCAGGAAGTCACCGGTTATGACGGCACCGTCCGCGTCAAGCGCGGCGACGAGATCGAAGTCTTCATCGAGCGCCTCGAGGACTCCTCCGGCTACGTCGCGCTCTCGCGTGAGAAAGCCGCGCGCATGCGCGTGTGGGACGACATCGAGGCCGCGTTCAAAGCCGACGAGCCGATCAGCGGACGCGTCATCGACCGCGTCAAAGGCGGACTGCAAGTCGACGTCGGCGGCGTGAAGGCGTTTCTTCCGGGTTCGCTCATCGACACGAAGCCGGTGAAGAATCTCGACGCGCTGCGCGGACACGAGATGAAGTTCAAGATCGTCTCGTTCGACAAGAAGCGCGCGAACGTCGTGCTCTCGCGCCGCGCGATCGTCGAAGTCGAACAGGGCGAGGCGAAGCGCGCCACGTTTGGTCGTCTCAAAGAAGGCGAGCTGACTCACGGCATCGTCAAGAACATCACCGACTACGGCGTCTTCGTCGACCTCGGTGGCGTCGATGGTCTGTTGCATATCACCGACATCTCCTGGGGCCGCGTTACGCATCCGTCCGAGTACTTCAACGTCGGCGACGAGATCGAAGTGATCGTCCTCAAGTTCGATCCTTCCTCCGAGCGCGTCTCCCTCGGCTACAAGCAGAAGGGCGCGGATCCGTGGTCCGACGTCGCCGATCGTTATCCGCTCGGCAGCCGCGTCAAGGGACGCGTCGTCTCGCTGACGGATTACGGCGCGTTCATCGAGCTCGAAGAAGGCGTCGAAGGACTGATTCACGTCAGCGAGATGTCGTGGACGAAGAAGATCCGCCATCCGGCCAAGATGCTGAACATCGGCGACGAAGTGGAAGCGGTCGTCTCCGACGTGAACGTGCCGAATCGCCGCATCTCGCTCTCGCTCAAAGCGCTCGAACAGAATCCGTGGGACACGATCGCGGAACGCTATCCGGTCGGCACGGTGATCGAAGGTCGCGTCCGCAATCTCACCGACTTCGGCGCGTTCGTCGAAGTCGAGGAAGGCATCGACGGACTCATTCACATCTCCGACATGTCGTGGCACCGCCGCCTCAAGCATCCGAGCGAGGTGCTGAAGAAGGGCGACACGGTGAAGGCGCGCGTGATCAACGTCGACGGCGACAATCAACGTCTGTCGCTGTCGATCCGCGAGTTCCTGCCGAACGAATGGGACACCTTCGCCCGCGGCCACAACCTCGGCGACGAAGTCGTGGGCGCGATCTCGAAGATCACGGACTTTGGACTCTTCATCCGCCTCGCGGACGGAGTGGAAGGTCTGGCGCATGTGTCCGAGGTGCAGCGGGACAACCGGGTGAAGCTGGACAAAGTGTTTCAGGTCGGCGAGGTGCTGCGCGCGCGCATCATCAAGATCGATCCGAACGAGCGGAAGATCGGCCTCACCACGCGCGACGTCGAGCCGCTCACCGAAGAAGAGAAAACGCAGTTCTCCGGCCACGCCGCGGACGCGGGTGAGACACCGGAGACGAATCCGCAGCAGAGCTGAGATCGACGATGTCCGAGCTCGCATCGGCGTCGCCCGCCACCCCTGAAAAGCGCAAGTCGCGCACGGGAGCGTTTTTCTTCGGCGCACTGACCGGATGCCTCGTCATGTTCGCGGGCGTCGTCTTCTTCGCGATCGTCGCGGCGACGTTGGGCAGCGACTCGGGCGAGCTGAGTTTCGCGTCGGACAAAGTCGCGGTCATTCCGATCGAAGGCGAGATCCTCGATGCGCGCGCGACGCTCGACGTGCTTCGCAAATACGCGCGCGACTCCAACGTTCGCGCGATGGTCGTGCGCATCAACAGCCCGGGCGGCGCGATCGCGCCGTCGCAGGAGATCTACTCCGCGATCCGTCGCGTGCGCGAGGACACGCGCAAGCCGATCGTGGCGTCGCTCGACAGCGTCGCGGCGTCGGGCGGCTTCTACATCGCGTCGGCGTGCGACGAGATCATCGCCAATCCGGGATCGATCACGGGATCGATCGGCGTGATCCTGCAGTGGTTCGACGTCAAGGATCTCTTGCAGTGGGCGAAGCTGAAGCCGGAGACGATCACGAGCGGCGCGCTCAAGGACGCGGGCTCGCCGTATCGCGAGCTCACGCCCGCGGAGCGGCAGTACTTCCAGGGAATCGTCACGCAGTTGCACGCGCAGTTCGTGCGCGACGTGGCCGTCGGACGCAAGGGAAAGATGACGCGCGAGGATGTCGCGCGCATCGCCGACGGCCGCGTGTTCACCGGCGAGCAGGCGCT
>DATELS010000664.1:0-2427 GCA_035276365.1 Thermoanaerobaculia bacterium | reverse complement strand
CATCGTCGCCGCGCGCGAGGAGGTTCAGCCGATCGATCGCATGTGCGCTCGGGCGGGCCAAGTCCACATCTAAGCGCCGCAGCGAGCGGTCCGCCGCGAGATCGAATACCGACAGCGTTTCATCAGCACAATAAAGCAGTGCTGATTTCGTAATGCAATTGTAGTTTGCGTAACTGAGCAGAAATTCTGCAATTGCTTCTTCGGCCACATTACCGGCCAGCAAAAAGAGGTCGAATCTCCGCAGTCGTGCCGCGAGCTGCAGCCGCGCCTCGCCGTTCCACGGGATGCTCACGCCGCCCGCGCGCCACTCCCGCGGATCGACGTCAATCGGCGACACGGGGTAGCCGAGGTCGCGGAGGAGGTCGAGGGGGGCGGAGGGGCCGGTGTATTCTCTGAGGCGGGCCGGTGTCAGCATGGCCGTCCCTCCGCATGCCGATCCGCTGGGCCTATCTGAAACGCGTCCTCGCCGGCGCCATCTTCGGGCTGTACATGGCGCACCTGCTGTACTTCCTCAATCCGCAGGTCGACATCACGCCCGCGCGGCTGATCACCGTCACGCTCATCTACGGACTGACGTGCGGCCTGCTCTTCGGCAGCGCGCTGTGGCTCCTGCGCGTGTTGCGCGTGCGCCTCTTCGGCCGTCCCGATGCGTACCGCACGCACGGCTTCGGCTTCGTCGTCTTCGCGGCGTTCGTGTCGTCGTTCATCTACTGGGTGCACCTCAACCTGCTCGACATCTATCTGCCGGTCGGCGCGCACCGCATCCTGTCGAAGGCGACGAACGTGATCACCGTGACCGCGTTCATCCTTCTGGCGATGTGGGTGCTCGAGCGCAACCGAGACCGCCGCGCGTCGCGCGCGATCTTCGTCGCCGGCGTCGTACTCATCGCGCTCTCGTCGGTCTTTCTGTATCAGCGCCGCGAGAGCTATCGCACGGAGCGGAAGAACGTCGTCGTGGCGAACATCGGCGCGGTCGCGGGACACCGTCCCGTGATCCTCATCGCCATCCGCAACCTGCCGTACGACTGGATCGTGACGATGAAAGGCGAGGGACTCTTGCCGTTCTTCGAGAGCGCGACCGACCGCGCGTTCTTCACGCGGCTCGAGCCATTCCCGACGACGAGTACGAAGTCGCTGTGGGCGTCGCTCGCGACGGGCAAGCTGCCGTACCGGCACGGCGTCACCGGACGCTTCTCGTATCGCACGCCGCTCAATCGCGCCGAGCCGTTTTTGTTGTTGCCGTACGGAGTGGGCTTCCGCGCGTGGGGACTGATCCCGCCGATCGAGCGCATCTCGGCGCAGCTTCCGGCCGGCGACGCGCTTCCGCTCTGGGCGCTCTTCAGCCGGCTGCAGCTCTCGGCGAAGGTGGTGCGGTGGCCGTCGGTAGAGACTCCGCCGCTGCGCGGCCTGGCCGTCGATGGCTCGCGATTCGCGTCGACCGGCGCCGAGCGTCCGCGCATCATCGGCGCGCTCTCCTCGGATCTCGCGGCGGTGAATGACATCGACGATGCGCTGGCGTTCAACGCCGTTGCGCTCGAGGGATTCTCGACCGCGCAGCGCGCGCTGCACATCTTCCGCAATGATTTGCCGCCTCCCGGATCGATGAAGGGAGACGCGCTCCGCGCGTACGCGCAGCAGCTCGATCGCGCGCTGGCCGCGGTCGCGCGCGAACATCCCGATCACCTGATCGTGATCTGCTCGCCGTCCGCGGTCGTGCCGCCCGAGTTGCCGGCGAATGCGTGGGCGCTGGCGATGAACGCGCTGTCGCGCGCCGAGCCCGGCGCCGAGCACGGCTTCCTTTTGTTGCTCGGACCCGCTGCCGCGCATCGACAGAATCCGAAGCCGGCGTTCGTGACGGACGTGGTGCCGACGATTCTCTTCGCCGCGGGACTTCCGGTCGGCCGCGACATGGACGGGCGCGTGTTGACCGATGCGTTCGCGGAGGAGGTGCTGCGACAGAGCACGCTCTCGGCGATTCAGACGTACGAGGCGGAGCGGGTGGTGGTGCGCCGGACGGGCGGGTGAGCGCATGGCGATCCTTTCCTGAAAGAGGAACGAGGCCGTCGCGCCGCACGACGGCCTCGGGTGGGCTGGGAGGTGGGAGGCGCGGAGGTCGCGCCGGGAGGCGGGTGTGGGTGGTCGCGCGCGGCGAACGCGGACCTGGGTTTCGTTTCGTGTGGCTTGCGTTACTTCTTCGCGCGAGGCTTGCGCGGCGAGGCGATGTTCGTCGTGAGCGTCATCTTGCCTTCCACACTCACGTAGCTCGCGATGCGCTCGAACGACTTGGCGCCGATGCCTTTCACTTCCGTGAGGTCGCTCGTCTTCGCGAACGCGCCGTGCTCCGCGCGGTAGTCGACGATGCGCTGCGCGACCTTCGCGCCGACATTCGGCAGCAGCGCGAGTTGCGAGGCATCGGCGGTGTTGATG
>DATELS010000663.1:0-14651 GCA_035276365.1 Thermoanaerobaculia bacterium | reverse complement strand
GTTCACGAAAGAGCAGCTCCCGCTCGCCGACAAAACGACGGCGTACGTCTGCACGAATCACCTCTGCCGCCTCCCGACCACGGATCCGAAGACGATCTGGCGCTGATCGTCTGTTATCATTTCCAAAATCCGATTCGTCCCCGGTGCCCAATGAAGCGTCTCGTTCTGTCTGTCCTCGTGCTCGCGGCCGTGCCTGTGCTCGCCGCGCCCTGCTCGGAAAAACCCTCCGACAAACTGATCTCCGCGATCGTGCGTCAGGCTCCCGGCCTCCGCAGCAGCGTCCTCCGTCTCGCCCTCGACGCCTCAGGTTGCGCCGCAGAACGCGGACTCGTGAAGCGCCGTGATCTGCTGACGGTCATCGACTACTCGCTGCCATCGACCGAGCCGCGGCTCTTTGTCGTCGATCTCGCCGCGCGCAAGATCCTGTTCCGGGAGCTCGTTGCGCACGGCAAGAACAGCGGCGGCAACGAGGCTTCCTTCTTCTCCAATAGTCCCGGCAGTCTCGCCACGAGCCTCGGACTCTTCGTCACCGCCGACACATACATCGGCAGCAACGGTTACTCGCTGCGGCTGCGCGGACTCGAGGAAGGCGTGAACGACATGGCGTGGGACCGCGCGATCGTGATGCACGGCGCCTCCTACGTCTCCCGCGAAGCCATCCGCGCCCTCGGCCGCCTCGGACGCAGTTGGGGCTGCCCGGCGGTGCGCACGGAAGTGGCGAGGAAGATCATCGACACGGTGCGCGGCGGCAGCGCGATCTTCGCGTATTACCCGGAGAAGCGCTGGCTGCGGTCGTCGGAGTTCGTGCCGACCGCGAGCGCGTCGCGCTAGTCGTTATCGACGCCTTCTTCTTCCAACACGCTGTACGCGCGAATGAGCTCCACGCGAAAGCGCAGGAGCTCGTCGTACTCCTCATCCGTGCGCGCGAGGCGTAGTTGCACGATCAACTTCGACGCCGCGCGCCGCGCGTCGCCGTGCGTCGGGAACGTCATCACCGCCGCGCGATCGGGACGCGTGAGAAAACGCGCGATCACTTTCTTCCCCTCGACGCGCACGAGGCGTCGCATGAAGATCGACGAGCGGCGGAGCGACATGCGCCGCGAATGGTATGTCAGCCGTTACTTCGCGGGATTCGCGGCGAACAACTTCGCGAACGCGCCCGTGGCCTGCGAAAGCACCGCGTTCGCGGCCGCGCTGTAGGCCTCGTTCGTCGTCTCCGCGACGTTCTTCACCTTCTTGCTCTTCGAGTCGGGTCCGGTGAGGCTGAGCACGCGGCCCGTCTTCTCGTCGACCTTGTGCATCTCCGCGAACTCGATGTCCGTGTCGAGCGCCTTCGTCAGCGTGAGCGCGCCGTCGTCGCCTTTGAAGACGATGCCGCCGTAGCGCGTCTGCTCCGCGCGCACGACGCGCGTCGAGAAGATGGGCACGCTCATCGCCAGCGCCGCGCCGACTTCCGCGCGACGCGCGAGCAGGCCGCTGTGATTGCCGCTCGACTGCATGTGCGCGAAGTCGATGACGATCACCGGCGCGATTGCGATCGGCGCGCCGAGCTTCTCCGACTGCTGATTGAACGCGCGCATGTTCTTCTGGCCGAGGCCGGCGTCGCCCCACGCGTCGCCGACTTGCCACCAGAGAGGGAGCGCCTTCGGCGAGAACGCCTTCCCGTGCAGGAGTCCCGTGCTCACGTCCTGCGGTACCGCCGCGCTGACTTTGAAGGTCTCGAAGGAGTCGGGCGTCACCACCTCGCGGCCCGCGGCTTTCAATTGCTCGAGGAAGAGCGCGTACGCGCGATCGGTGATCGCCTGCAGCGTCGCGTCATCGACGCCCGTGAGATCGACTTCCATCTTCGCGCGCGCGTTGCCCGTCTCGACGCCGCCGGGCAGATAGCTCGCCCGCACGAACGCGCGCGCCTCGTTATGCGTGACGAAGACGACGCGGAATCCCGACACCACCACGCGATTCGTCTTCGCGAACGCCGTGACGGTTTTTGCGCCGAACGTGCCGCCCATCTTGCCGTCGAACCACTCCGACGGGTTGAGGTCGGGGAGAGAGATCGCCGGCGCGTCGTCGGCGACGGCGACGCATGCGAGCGCAGCGATGGCAAGCACGAGCAGAGCGCGATGGATTTTCATTTGTCCTTCATCGCGCAAACGGCGCGAAAAGTCCCTCACGCGGTGTTACGCTCGCGCCCATGGCACGCTACAAAATGCGGCAGAAGCTCCTCTCCTTCGGCGAAGACTTCACGATCACCGACGCGTCGGGAAAAGCGGCGTACGAAGTCGACGGCAAGGTGTTCTCGATTCGCGAGCGCTTCGAGTTGAAAGACCTCGAGGGCAACGTCGTCACGACGATCCGCGGGAAGCTCGTCTCCATCCGCGCGAAGATGGACATCCTGCGCGGCGACGACGTCGCGGCGACGATCACGAAGGCGCTCTTCGCGCCGTTCCGCGACAAGTTCAAAGTCGAGCTGGCGGATGACAGCGAGCTGCGCGTCGATGGCTCGATCCTCGATCACGAGTACACGATCCGCCGCGGCGACGACGTCGTCGCGCAGATCTCGAAGCGCTGGTTCACGTTCGCGGACACGTACGGCATCGACGTCGCGGACGGCGAGGACGACGCGCTGATGCTCTCCATCGCCGTCGCGCTCGACGAGATGGCGCACGATCCCGATGAAGGCCGCGGCTGACGCGCTCCCGCCGTTCCTCTACGGCACGGCATGGAAGGAAGACGCGACGGAGCGCCTCGTCTCGCTCGCGCTGGAGAACGGCTTCCGCGGCGTCGACACGGCGAATCAGCGCAAGCATTACTTCGAGGCCGGCGTCGGTGCCGCGATCGCGAAGAGCGGCATCGCGCGCGAGGAGCTCTTCCTGCAGACGAAGTTCACCTATCGCGACGGTCAGGATCACCGCCTGCCGTATGACCCGAAGGCGAGCATCGGAACACAGGTCGAGCAGTCGTTCGCGAGCTCGCTCGAACATCTGCAGGTCGAGCGAATCGACTCGTACGTCCTGCACGGTCCGTCGCGTCGCCGCGGACTCGGCGCGGAGGATCGCGAGGCGTGGGCGGCGATGGAGTCCCTCCACTCCTCCGGCCGCACCCGTCACCTCGGCATCAGCAACGTCATGCTCGATCAGCTCGAGGAGCTGCTGACGATCGCGAAAGTACGGCCGGCGTTCGTGCAGAACCGCTGCTACGCGCAGACGGGCTGGGACTATCACGTGCGCGCGTTCTGCCGCGCGAACGGCATCGTCTATCAGGGCTTCTCGCTCTTGACGGCGAACCTCGCCGAGCTGCGCACGGCCCGCTTTCGCGAGATCGTCGCGCGCACGCGCAGGACGCCGGCGCAGCTCGTGTTCCGCTTCGCGATGCAAATCGGCATGCTCCCGCTCACCGGCACCACCGATCCCGACCACATGCGCGAAGACCTCGCCGCCCTCGACTTCACGCTGTCCGAAGACGACATGAACGCGATCGAGCGGATCGGGGTGTAATGATTTCGCGGCTCGTCCGTCTTCCGGTGTGAAAGGAGATACACCATGAACGAGCAAACCCGATGCACCTCCTGCGACTGCGGGAACGACTGCGGCTGCGGCCCCGGTTGTGGTTGCGGATGACAGAGCACGCTCCCGTCGCCGGTACCTCCACGACGTCGTATGACGTCGTGGAGTCTCTCGTTTCGAATCACCGCCAGTTCCTCGCGTTTCTCGAGAAGCGCGTGGAGTCGCGCGAGGTCGCGGAGGACATCCTCCAGGAGGCGTTCGTGCGCGGACTCGACTCGCAGTCGCTGCGCGGCGCCGACTCCGCGACGGCGTGGTTCTATCGCGCGCTGCGCAACGCCATCGTCGATCACTATCGCAAGAAGGGATCGGAGGCGAAGGCGCTGGAGCAGGTGGCGGCGGAGATCGATGAGAGCGTGCCGCCGGACGTCGAGCTGATGGACACCGTCTGCTCGTGCGTGACGACGCTGCTGCCGACGCTCAAGCCCGAGTACGCGCGCGCCATTCAGCGCGTGGAGCTCGACGACGTCCCCGTGCGCGACTACGCGGCGGAGGAGGGGATGACCGCCAACGCGGCGGGCGTGCGCGTGTTCCGCGCGCGCGAGGCGCTGAAGCGTCGCCTCGTGCAGAGCTGTGGCACGTGCGCGGATCACGGATGCCTCGACTGCCGCTGCGTGCGATCATCGTCGCATGACGAGCAAAGCGGTCGATGCTGAGTCGCTGATCGCGCGCGTGCGAGAAATCGCGATGGCGCTCCCCGACGCGACGGAGAAGCTCTCGCACGGAGAGCCGTCGTGGTTCGTGAACGGCCGCCAATTCGCGACGATGGACAACAACCATCACGGCAGCGGCCACGTGGCCGTGGTCTGCAACGCGGAAGAAGGCGCGCAGGAAGCGCTCGTCGCCGCGGAGCCGGAGCACTTCTTCGTGCCGCCATACGTCGGCGGAAAAGGCTGGCTCGGCATGCGCGTCGATCGCGGCATCGACTGGAAACTGGTGGCCGATCTCCTCGCGCAGGCGTACCGGAAAACAGCAGCGAAGAAACGACGTTGACGGCTGGCGGCAACCACCGCCAACCGCCAACCGCCAACTAGATCTTCTCCGCCTTCTCGATCATCAGCTCCTGGCCTTCGCCGCAGCTCACGACCTTGCCCTTCACGCGGAGCGTCGTGCCCGCGGTGCCGAGCTTGAGCACCGACGCCTTCGTCTTCTCACAGACGGTGTAGGACTCGTCGCTGTTCGCGACGCGGAACACGTTCGAGCCGTCGACGCTCACGATGGTCCCGGTGAGCTCGACGTTCTTCGAGGCGTGCTTCTTGACGTCGCACTCTTTGCCTCCGGCATAGAGCGACGCGGCGGTGAGGACGAGGACGAGGGCGAGAATGATTCGTTTCATGCGATGTGTCTCCTTTCGTTGCGGGAAAGGTACGTCGCGCGGCGCGGCGAGTCTTGTCAGAACGGAAAACGGTCTGCGTCTTCGCGTGTCGCTATGATGCGTGGCGCTGATGACGACGACGGTCCATCTCATCGACGCCAGTCCGTATCTCTTCCGCGCGTTCTTCTCGCTGCCGAAGTCGATCGTCGACGCGAACGGCAAGCCGGCGAATGCGGTGTACGGCTTCGCGCAGTTCATCGCAAAGTACGTCGCGGACACGCGTCCGACGCACATCGCCGTCGCCTTCGACCGCCACTTCAACGGGAGCTTTCGCAACGACTTCTATCCGCCGTACAAGGCGCACCGCGAGGCGTCGCCGCCGGAGCTCGACGCGCAGGTCGATCCCGCGCTGGCCGCCGTCGAGTCGGCGGGTATCGCCACGTTCATTCACGAGACGCACGAGGCGGACGATCTGATCGCGACGATCCTCGAGCAGACGTGGCCGAAGGGCGCGCACTACGTGATCGTGTCGTCCGACAAGGACCTGACGCAGCTCGTCTGCGATCGCGTGACGCTCGTCGATCCCGCGCGCGGGCTGCGCTTCGACGCGGCGGCAGTCCTCGAAAAGTTCGGCGTCCGCCCCGACCAGATCACCGATTTCCTCGGCCTCGCCGGCGATGCCGTCGACAACATCCCCGGCGTGCGCGGCGTCGGCCCGAAGACGGCCGCCGACCTGCTCCGCCGCTACGGCTCGATCGAGGGGATTTACGAGCAGGTGCCCGCGATGCGCCTCACGCGCGAGCGCGGCCTCGCCGATAAGCTCGCGAAGGATGTGGAGATGGCGGGACTGTCGAAGCGCCTGGCGACGGTCGCGCGCGACGCGCCGATCGGGAAGGTCACGATCGACGCGCTGCGCCTGCGAGCCTAATCATCAATCCCGTTCGTTCGAACTGATCACGCCATCGCCATTGCGATCGTGATTGCGGAACGACTGGTCGTTGCCGCGCCACTCGCTGCGGCTGATCACGCCGTCGCCGTTCGCGTCCATGCCGCGGAAGCGGTTCGCGGCGCTGTTGCCGCGTTTCCCGTGCTTGCCCTTGTTGCCGCGCGTGTTGTTGTTGCGGTCGGCCTGCGAGAGCACGCCGTCGCCGTTGCGGTCCATGCGCGAGAACTGCGCGTTGTCGCCGCGCCATTCGTCGCGCGAGATCACGCCGTCACCGTTGACGTCGAGCGCGCGCATCTGCTGCACGCGCGTGTCGTCGGTGCGGCCGGTGCGCGACTTCTGTTTTCCCTTCGTGTTCAGCGCCCACGCGCTCGGCGTGGCCGCGACGAGCAATGCCAGTGCTGCTGCGGTTGCGGTCTGTTTCATCGTTGGCTTGTTCATGCCTCTTTTCATTGCGTGGGCGGTGCCACACAGCATGTGCTGAAAATCCAGCACTTAAGAGGCTGGGCTCGGATCGCGCTGTCCACGGGACGCACCTGATCGTCCATACGAAGCGACCGCGGCCGCGCTCAGCAGCACCAGCATCGGCACCGCCGGCACGCGGAATCGCGCGTAGCCGGGAATCCCGCCGCCCGCCGCGACGAGGTACGCGACGATGAGCGCGAGCAGCATGCGCTCACGCGTCGGATGCCGCAGCGCGACGAGCGGCAACACCAGCAGCGGCAGCAACAGGAGTCCGAGGACGACGGAGCTCCAGAGCACCATTGGATACGCGCGCAGGCCGGATGCGCGCGCGCCCGACGAGTAGACGCCGAGGAAGCGGAGGTACTCGGTGGCGCCGGGATCCAAGAGCGTGCGCAGCGAACCCTTCGCCTGCGTCAGCGCGAAGCTCAGCGGATGCGACGCGATCTGCGACACACCCTCATGTCGAATGCGCGCGTTGCGCTCGCGCGACTCCGCGTCCGTGCGCAGTCCCTCGCGCAGGAGCAGCTCCTCGTGCACCTCCTCGTACGAACGGTGCTCCTGCCGCGCGACCACCGCGCCGCCCGCGGAGAGGTACAGCGCGCGATCGAGGAGCGATGTGAACCCCGCGTAGCCCGTGCGCGCGTAGTTGCGCACGTGCCACGGAGCGAGCAGCAGCGCCGCGGTCAGCGCGAATGCAATCGACATCCGTGGCGCGCGCAGGAACAGCGACGCGAGCAGGATCACGAACACGAGCGGATACGCGATCGGCTTCACGTACGCCGCGATGCACACCGCGATCGCCGCGGCGATCGTCCATCGCACGTCACGCGCTTCGAGCGCGTGGAATGCGCAGGCGACGAAGACGACGAGGCACAGCGTCAGCAGCGTCTCCGGCATCACCTTCAGCGACCACGCGAGCATGGTCGGCTCGATCGCGACGACGAACGCGCACGCCAGCGCGATGCGCTCGTCGTCGACGAAACGTCGCGCAACGGCATACGTCACGATCACGATCGCCGCCGCGCACAGCATGTTGATCAGAATCGCAAACGCGATCGGCCGCGACGTCCCCAGGCTCAGCACGAGCGGATAGCCCGGCGTGCGGAACACCTCCGGATGTCCGAAGAAGTCGGTGAAGCCGCGGCCCGCCGCGAGATTGGAGGCGAGCCCGAGGTAGCGCGACGAATCGGGCACGACGAAGATCGCGAGGCCGTGCCGCGCCAGCGCGATCGACGCCAGCAGCGCGCGCACGAACAACGACGCACCGATTGGAACAGCAAGCGGAACGAGAACGCGCCGCGGCATCACGGCGTCGAAGCCGGCGGCACTCTCCGCTTCGTCGCCTGCTCGAACGCGTAGGCGAGGCGCAGCAGCGTCGGCTCGCTGCACGCCTTGCCGGTGAAGCTCACGCCGAACGGCGCCGACTTCGCGGCGAACGTGTCGGGAAACGCGGGCGTCGGCGCGTTCGCGATCAAGCCGAACGGCACGATCACGGTCGGATAGCCAGGACGCGCCGCGACGGACGCGCCGCCCGGACCGGGGAAGAACAGCGCGTCGAGCTTCTGCGCGTCCATCACCTCATCGATGCCGTGCGTCGCCGTGAGGCGCAGATCGTTCGCGCGATCGGACTCGTAGCGCGCGCGGAAGGTGTCGAGGTCCATCGCGTCGGAGATGTCGAGCAGCGACTGCCCGTACTTGATCGTGCCCAGCTTCTGGTGATCGCGATTCCACTTGCGCAGTTCGGACAGCGTCTTCACCGGCGCGGCGGTGCCGAGGGAGGCGAGCCAGGAGTTGAAGTCGCGCTCCATGCCGTAGGCGAGCACGATCGAGCACTTCTTCTCCTTCACCTCGTCCATGTCCGTGCAGACGCCCCAGCCGAGGAAATTGTTTTTCGGATCCGTGTCGACGATGCTCGGGATGTTCGCCGGGTCGACGATCACCGCGCCCTGCGCCTTGAGGACGTCGATCGCTTCCTTCATCACCTTCTGCTGCTCGTCATTGAGTCCGCCGCGCGGATTCGTCGCGCCGGGAGGCGTCGTCTTGTCGTAATAGAACGCGCGCGGGATGCCGATGCGCGCGCCTTTCAGGCCGTCGCGTTTGAGGAACTGCGTGTAGTCGTGATTCGGCGGCGCGGGGCAGCCTTCTTCGAACGGATCGTGCGCGTCGTCGCTTTCGAGGACGCCGAGGAGGATCGCGGCGTCGGTGACGCTCTTGGCCATCGGGCCGGGCGTGTCCTGATCGGCGGTGATGGGGATGACGCCGTAGCGCGAGATGCGGCCGACGGTCGGTTTGACCGCCGCGAGCATGTTCGCGTTCGCGGGACTGAGGATCGAGCCCGAGGTCTCGGTGCCGACGTTCGCCGCCCAGAAATTCGCGGCGGTGCCGGCGCCGGAGCTAGAGCCGCCGGTGTTGAGCGCGGGACGCCCGTCCGCGCTCGCGTCACGCGGATCGCGTCGCGGATCGTACGGATTGAAGCCGTAGCCGTTCAGCGAGTTGTAGTTGTTCGGCATCGACGGATTGCTCGCCACCCAGTTCGCGAGCTCGGTGAGCTGCGTCTTGGCGAGGATGATCGCGCCGGCGTCGCGCAGGTTCTTCGTGAGCGTGGCGTCGTACGGCGGGATGAGTCCCTCGAAGGCGAGCGCGCCGCCGGTGGTCGGCATGTCGGTGGTGTGAATGTTGTCCTTGAGCGCGATGGGGATGCCGTGCAGCGGCCCGCGCACTTTGCCCGCCGCGCGCTCGCGATCGCGCGCGTCGGCCTCTTCGAGCGCGTGCGGATTGACGGTGACGATCGCGTTGAGCTTGTCCTCGTACGTGGCGATGCGGAGGAGGTACTGCGTGACGAGCTCGCGCGAGGTCACGCGCCCATCGCGCAACGCGGCCTGCATCTCGGGGATCGTGGCCTCGACGACGGAGAACGGCTTAGCCGGCGGCTTCGCGAAGGCGACGGTGGCGAAGAAGAGGAGGAAGACGATCGCGCGCTTCATGGCGCGGAAGTGTAGCGTCAACGCGAAGGGCGGTTGAAACGCGCGACGCGCGGGCATCATTATGGAGAGAGGGAGGTTGCCGATGCGTCGCATGACGATGATTCTCGCGCTCATGGCCTGCTGCCTGTCCGCGCACGCGCAGAACGAGAGGAACAACTGGATCTTCGGATATCACACCGGCGCGAACTTCGGTCCGGTGCTGTATTCAGGCATACCGAGCATTAATTCGATTCAGGCTGCGTCGTCCATCTCATCGAGTAGCGGCGTCCTTCAGTTCTATACCGACGGCGTTCGCGTCTGGAACCGGAATCACGCGGTCATGCCCGGCGTGGTGAGCACGCCCTTGCTCGGCGACGTCGACGCGTCGGTGCTGATCGTGCCGAAGCCGGGAAGCGGCTGCAACGAGTACTACATCTTCACGACGGAATCGCCGTTTCATGTGGCGCAGCCGACGCTGCGCTATTCGCTCGTCCAGATGAACGCTACGAGCGGCGGCGGCCTCGGCGACGTCGTGCTGAGGAACGTCGTTCTGCAGACGAGCGTCTCCGCGCAAGTGACCGCAGTCGGCGACGGGACGGGCAATTACTGGGTGATGGCGCACAGCTCCGGCATCGGAAGCGCGCCGAACAATCTCTTTTATCCCTTTTACGTGAGCGCGACGGGCGTGACGGCGATGCCGCCGTCCACGGGTGTGGCGCACATCACGGGATACAACGTCGCGTCGGGTGGACCGTATCCAGCAGGCTGGCGCGCAGTCGGTCAGATGAAGTTCTCCCACGACGGAACGCGCGTCGCCAGCGCGGTTCCGTCGAAGTACGTGGAGCTCTGCAATTTCAACAAAGTGACGGGTCAGGTCAGCGGCTGCATGACTTTCAATTCCGATCTCGCCGGTCCGCATGCGCCGTTTGATGCGTCGACGGTGTTCGGAATCGAGTTCTCGCCCCTCGGTCATTACCTCTATGTCTCGACCTACGGCGAGGCTCTGCCACCGCCCGGAGCGTATTGCCAGCTCGTGCAGTTCGATCTGCAGAACACGTCGAATCCCGGAGTGGTCGTGGCGACGAGTCCATGGCAGGGAGTCGCGGACATGGGTCACTTGCAACTCGCGGCAGACGGCGCGATCTATCTCGCGCGACAGAGCAAGCCGTACATCAGCAAGGTCCCGAATCCCGAGCTCGCATATCCGAGTTGCGGATTCGTGCAGGTCGGGAAGTCGCTCTCGCTGACGTCGTCGTGGGGATTGCCGAACATGGTGCAGGGGCCGTTCACGTGCGGCACGCCGTCCGCGTGCCCGGCCGGCACGACCGCGACGACGATCAATGGCGTGACGTTTTGCTGTTCGACGAGCGATACCGGTCAAACGTGCTGCAAGCGTCTGTGTCCCGTAGGCTCGTCGGAGACGACGATGAACGGCACGACGTTGTGCTGTACGGCACAAGGCGGCGGCGTGATCGGATCGGAAACCGAAAAGGTGTGTTGCGCGAAGCCATGACGCGCGCCACACTCGGCTGATGTCGAAGTCGGAACTGCTGCGCCAAAGCTGGATCGCGAACGCGGAGCCGTGGTGCGATGCGGTGCGCAATCAGCGCATCGAGAGCCGGCGTCTCGTGACGGACGCGGCGATCGTCGACGCCGTGCTGCGCGACGATCCCGGCCACGTCCTCGACCTCGGCTGCGGCGAAGGCTGGCTCGCGCGTGCGCTCCACGCGCGCGGCGTGACCGTGACGGGCGTCGATGCCTCGGCGCCACTCGTCGAAGCCGCGCACGAGCTCGGAGGCGGCGCGTTTCGCGCGCTGAGCTACGAAGAGATCATCGCCAACCCGCATGCTCTCGGCGCGCAGTTCGACACGATCGTCGCGAATTTCTCGCTCCTCGATGATCGCGTCGAGGAACTGTTGCGCGCGTTGCGGAACGTGCTCGCGCCGCGCGGACGACTCATCGTGCAGACCGTGCATCCGTCGGTCGCGCTCGACGATGGCGCATACGCCGACGGCTGGCGCACCGAGACGTTTCGCAGCATGCCGGGTACCTGGCCGGAGTCGATGCCGTGGTACTTCCGCACGCTCGCGTCGTGGGTGCGACTCTTCGGCGACGCCGGCTACGCACTCACGCGCATCGACGAACCGAGGTATCCCGATCGTCCCGCTCCTGCGTCGATTCTCTTCACGCTAAACTTGCATTCCTCGTCATGAACATCAACTCAACGCGCGTCACCGCCTGTTTGCTCGCGCTCGCGATCGTGCTGCACGCGCACGGCGCGAACGTGCGATGCACGCCGCGATCGTTGTCGCCAAGCGCAGTGAAGTCCGAGGTGAGGCGTCTCAGTGAGGTGTTGCGGAAGGGGAGCGTGGACGCGCGCTCCGTCGCGCTCTACGATCTCGCGTGCCTCGGCGCCTCCGCCGAGCCGGCCGTGCCGCTGATGATCGAGTCCTTCGCCGCGCGCAACGGCGAGCTTCAGGGACTCGCGATCGATGCCGTTGCCGCGATCGGCGTTCCCGCGGTACCGCATCTCATTCGCGCGCTGGAGAGCAGCAACGTCAACATTCGCGGCAATGCCTGCAGCGCCCTCGGCGCCATCGGCGCGCCCGCAAAGGCTGCGTTGCCTGCCTTGGCGAAGCTCGCGGTCGGCGCGCCCGGCACGACGGGACAAGCCGAGATCGCGATCGCGAAGATCGTGTGCCGCAAATCGCAGCGATGACCGGCGATCAGATCGTCTTTCTGTCCGCCACCTTCGTGCTCATCCTCGGCACCTCCGTGCTCGCGCAATTTCATTGGCTGCCGCGCGGAAAATTCGGTCAGACGCTCGTCTTCATCGCCGGCTCCGCGTCGATGATCTCGCTGCGCCTGGCGAAGCTTCCGCCGTCGTGGTTCGACGCGTCCGCATCGAGCTTCACGCTCGCACTCACGCTCTCCGCCAGCGCGTTCCTCGGACGCACCGACGAAGAGCGCTCCTTCCGTGTCCCGTTCCTCCTCGGCATCGGACTGTCGCTGCTGATCATCAACATCATCGCGTTCGCGGAAGCGCACTTGTAGCGTCCTGTAGACTGCGCCGCGATGCGAACAGGGTGGCGGTGGTTCCTCGCGTTTTCCTTTCTTCTCCTCGCCGTGCACGAAGCGCACGAGCTCGCGCACGCAGTCGTGGGCCGGATGGTGTGCGGCGAGTGGCCATTGCGCGACTTCAACGCATGGCATTTCGTTCACGACTGCTCCTCGGTATTGCCGACCGCCGCGGGACCGCTGTTCAGTTACGCGATCATGGTGATCGGTGCGCTGCTCGCGCGCACGTCGCCCGCGGCCGGCGCCGCAGTCCTCTTTGCCGCGAATCCATTCGCGCGCATCTTCACGGCGGCGATGGGCGGCGGTGATGAAATGCTCGTCGCTCAGCGCCTCCTCGGCCTAACGCAGCGTACGTGGCCGCTGCGCATTGGAGTGCTCGTCGTGCTCCTGGCCATCTGCGGCTCCGCGATCTTTGTAGGATGGCGCGCAATGCGACGTCCGCTCTGGTTCATTACGGCGATGCTGTGGCCGATGATTCTCACCGGCGTGCTTTTGTTTGTTGTGGGCAACGGTTTACTGCGACGCGGCGTGCTCGCGCAGCCGGTCATTACAGGTGCTCCGCTTCTTGTGATTGTGGTCTCGGCGGCTGCGGCCGTGATGACGGTCCTTACGTTCCGATGGATGTTCAGCGACGAGTCACAGTCGCGAGCGTCGTAATCGTTCCGTCAGCCGATACGTTGCGCACACGCGGCAGCCGACCGGCGTACAATCCCCTTTTCCCCAAACGCCGAGGAGCCCATGCGGATTGAAGCGCGTCGTTGGAGTGCGGGCGGCGGCTGGACCAGCCGTCCGGGCGAGCTGCGCGCGGCGCAACTCGTCCTCGCGTTCGCCAGTACCGACGCGTGCGCGCGCACGGAGCTCTTCGACGACCTCGCCCACGCCTATCCCTCCGCCGAGATCCTCGGCTGCTCCACCGCCGGCGAAATCCTCGGTACGCAAGTCACTGACGACACCCTCGTCGCGGCCGCCGTCGAATTCGACGGCACCACCATTCAGTCGGCGCGCGTCGGCATCGACGATCCCGCCGACAGCTTCGCGGCCGGACTGCGACTCGCGCGCGCGCTGCCGCACGAAGACCTCGTGCACGTCCTCGTGTTTTCCGAAGGCTTGAAAGTCAACGGCAGTGAGCTCGTCAAAGGACTCGCGGCGGGACTGCCGCGCACCGTCACCGTCACCGGCGGTCTCTCCGGCGACGGCGTGCGTTTCGCGAACACGTACGTCGTCTGGAAGGGGAGACCCGAGCGCGGCAGCATCGTCGCGGCGGGCTTGTACGGCAAGTCGCTGCGCGTCGGCTACGCATCCCTCGGCGGTTGGGATTCCTTCGGTCCCGAGCGACTGATCACGCGCTCGCGCGACAACGTTCTGTACGAGCTCGATGGCCGCTCTGCCCTCGAGCTCTACAAGCAATACCTCGGCGATCACGCCGCGGACTTGCCCGCGTCCGGCCTGCTCTTTCCGCTCAGCCTGCGCACCTCGCGCGACGCCATGCCCGTCGTGCGCACCATCCTCGCCGTCGACGAGAACGAGCAGAGCATGACCTTCGCCGGCGACGTGCCCACCGGCGCGTACGCGCGGCTCATGAAGGCGAACTTCGATCGACTCATCGACGGCGCGGCCGGCGCCGCGAAAGTCAGCTACGACGCGGTCGGCACGAAGTCGCCGCATCTCGCGCTCCTCATCAGTTGTGTCGGCCGCAAGATGGTGCTGCAGCAGCGCATCGAGGAAGAAGTCGAAGGCGTGCGCGACGTCATGGGCGACCGCACCGTCCTCGCCGGCTTCTACTCGTACGGCGAGATCTCGCCGTTCACGCCGAGCGCGCGCTGCGAGCTGCACAACCAGACCATGACCATCACCACGTTCTCCGAGCCCTTCGGCGCGACAGGAACGTCGTCATGAGCGCGCTGCACACGCTGCTGTTGCGGCAGATCCGCAAGTGGTTCCCGGACGGCGCGTCCGCGGACGCCGCGCCGTTCATCGAGGCCGTCAACGCCGCGTATCACCAATTCGACGACGACCGCCGCATGCTCGAGCGCTCGCTCGACCTCAGCTCGCACGAGCTCATGTCTGCGAACAGCGAGCTGCGCGCGATCTTCGAGGCCGTGCCCGATCTCTTCCTGCGCGTCGATCGCGAGGGACGCGTCATCGACGCGAAGTCGCGCGGCGAGACCGATCTGCACTTTCCTCCCGTGGCCATGTTCCGCGACGCCGTGCGCGCGCTCGCGGAGCAGGGGCCGGAGGATCGCGGCGTGCGCAGCCTCGAATACTCGCTCGCGCGCAACGGCGCGACGGAGCATTACGAAGCGCGACTCGTGCCGCTGCCGCAGAAC
>DATELS010000662.1:0-11565 GCA_035276365.1 Thermoanaerobaculia bacterium | reverse complement strand
CAACCATCCGAGCATCGTCACCATCTACGACATCGGCGAGACCGGCGGCTTCACGTACATCGCGATGGAGCTGATCGACGGCGTCGATCTGCGCGCGCTCGCGGCGCAGCAGAAGCTGTCGACAAAGGACGCGCTGCGCATCGCGGTGAAGATCGCGGACGGCCTCGCTGCCGCGCACGAGCGCGGCATCGTGCATCGCGATCTCAAGCCCGACAACGTGATGGTGACGACCGACGGATTCGTGAAGATCCTCGACTTCGGACTGGCGAAACAGATTCGCGTGCTCGCGTCCGACGACACGACCGTGCCGCACACGTCGCCCGGCGCGGTCTTCGGAACGGTCGGCTACATGTCGCCCGAGCAGGCGATGGGACGCGAGATGGACGCGTGCTCCGACCAGTTTTCATTCGGCGTGATGCTGTACGAGATGCTGACGCGCGTCCGGCCGTTCGATCGCGACAGCAAGCCGGAGACGATGACGGCGATCATCCGCGACAACCCGCCGCCGCCGTCGACGATCGATGAGACGCTCGCGCACGATCTCGACCGCATCGTCGCGCGGTGCCTGGCGAAGAATCCGCGCGAGCGGTACGCGTCGACGCGCGATCTCGCGCACGACCTGCGCGAAGTGCGCGACGGCCTCACACAGAGCTCGCGCCGCGTGCAGAGCGCGCCCGCGGCGAAGACGCTGCAGCAGCGGACGTCGAATCGGAGACGCGCGGCGATGGTCGCGGCGATCGTGATGCTCCTCATCGTGTTCGCGTTCCTGGCGATGCGGAGACCGTCGCTGCGCAACGTGACGTCGATCGCCGTACTGCCGTTCGCCGATTCCGGCGCGACGTCGGACGGACGCGTCCTCGCCAACGGCATCTCCGAGATGATCGCCTCGCGCCTCGGCGATATCCGCGGCCTACGCGTGGCATCTCCGTTCGAAGGCGCGGCGGCGGAGATGGCGGGCGCGCAGGTGCTGCTGCGCGGCAGCGTGCAACGCGCGGGCGAGGACGTGCACGTGACGTACGACCTCGTCGATGCGAAGAGCGGGAAGACGCTGCTGTCGCGCACGGCCGCGCGTCCGGCGAGCGATCTCTTCGCGCTCGAAGATGCGATGGCCGTCGATCTCATCGCCGCCCTCGGCCGCGACGTCGCGCCGCGTCCTCAGAATCTCGCGTCGGCGCTCGGGCCGGATGATCAGCGGCGATTCGTCGAGGCGGTGGGTTTGCTGCAGGGCGTGAGGAACGAGCAGTCGGTCGATCGCGCCATCGAGACATTGCAGTCGCTACTGCGCAACGCGCGCGACTCCGGCGCCGTGAACGCGCTGCTCGCGCGCGCGCTGTTGTACAAGTCGTCGCTGGCGCAACAGCCGGCGCTCATCGAGCAGGCCACGGTGTACGCGACGCGCGGCGTCTCGCTCAGTCCCAACGACGCCGAGTCGTACGTCACTCTCGGGCAACTGCGCAACGCGTCGGGTCATTACGCTGATGCACTCGGTCCGCTCTCGCGCGCGCTGCAGTTCCGGCCGGACATGGTCTCGGCCATCATCGCGATGGCGAGCGCGCACGAAGGCCTCGGCCACGATGCCGAGGCGGAGAAGATGTACGAGAAGGCGATCGCGCTGCGGCCGGATGCATTCGGCGCGCAGATGAATTACGGCGCGTTCTGCTACTCGCGCGGACGCTACGCCGACGCGGCGGCGCACTTCCGCAAGGCCACGGAGCTCGCGCCCGAGCTCTCGCACGCGCACGCGAATCTCGGCGCGGCATTGCAGGCGATGGGGAAGAACGAAGAAGCGCTCGCCGCGTTTCGCAAGTCGATCGAGATTCGGCCGAACTTCGCCGGCTGGTCGAACCTCGGCACTCTGCAGTTCTACCTCGGACGTTACGCGGATGCGCGTAAGTCGTATGAAGAGGCGGCGCGTCTCGCGCCGTCCGAGCCGATGATGTGGGTCAATGTCGGCGATGCATGTCGCGTCGGCGGCGCATCCGACGACGCGCGGGTTGCGTACGAGCGCGCGATTACGACGGCGCGCGAGTCGATCACCGTCAAACCGAACGACGCGTATGTTCGCTCGCTGATCGCGGTGTGTCTCGCGCGCACGGGGAAGAATGCCGCGGCACAGGATGAGATTCGCCGCGCGCTCGAGCTCGACCCGACGAATCCATCGGTGCTGTACAAAGCGGCCGTGATCGCGGTCCTTCGCGGCAATGACGACACTGCAATCAGTTGGCTGCAGAGTGCCGTGGCGGCCGGTTATCCCTCTGTCGATGCGGAGCGCGATCCCGACTTTGCATCCATTCGCGAACGGGCTTCTTTCCGCAATGCCGTAAAATCGAAGAGTTGAGCCCCACAAATGAGAGGAGGAGTCCCATGTCCGAGGTGCGGCGTCTGCTCCTGGTGCTCGTCGTTGCTCTTTCGCTTCTGACCTGCAAGTCGCGTCCCGACAATCCCATCGCGCCCAATCCCTGCTCGAGCGGCGCCGGCAGCAAGCATCGCGGCGCGCCGGTCGTCTGCATCGACGACTCCGCGTCGGTGCTCACCGTCAATCCCGATCCGGTCGAAGCGTTCGACGTCAACGCGGCCGGCGATCCGGTCGAGATCGCGTGGTACACGAAGTCGGGCACGGGCGACCCGAAGATCTCGTGGAAGAACGGCGACTGCGTCAATTCGTCCGGCAATTCCAAGGCGAAGACGAAGAAGGGCGCGGTGGGCAAGAAATGCAAGTACGAGGTCGAGCTCGCGGGACATCCGAAGCTCGACCCCGAGGTCGTGATCGTTCGTTGCTGCTCCGATACGGAAGACCCGAATCCGTAGCGATCAGAACGCGCCCGCGTTCGCGCGGGCGTAGTCGTCGAACGAATGCGGATCGCGGCCGGTGACGCGGCGGACGTCGTCCGTCACCGTGCCCATCGATCCCGTGCGGTAGTTGCGCAGCAGATCGACGAACGCGTCGGCGTAACTCTCCGGCGCGCCGGAGCCGGTCATCGCGGACTTCACGTCGGCGTCGCCGACGTTCACGTAGCGAATCTCGCGACCCGTCGCCGCGCTCAGCTTCGACGCCACCTCCGCATACGTCAGCCCCTCGGGACCGGAGAGCGTGTAGCTCTTGCCTTCATGTCCCGGCTCCGTGAGCGCCTTCACCGCGACCGCGGCGATGTCGCGCACGTCGACGTGCGAGATCTTCGCGTCGCCGACGGAGCTGTAGAACGCCCCCTGCGAGCGGATCGTGTCGGCCATGTAGTTGTGCATGTTCTGCATGAAGCCGTTCGGACGGAGGTGCGTCCACGCGAGACCGCTCGCCTCGATGGCCTTCTCGACCACGCGATGCAATTTCGCGAACGAGAACTCCTCTTTCTCCGCGCCCCACACCGACAGCTTCACGATGTGCTTCACGCCCGCGGATTTCGCCGCCTCCACGGCGTGAATCTCGCGCTGCGCCTGATCGGGCGCGCCGCCCGAGAGGAGGAAGAGGCGATCGATGCCGTCGAGGGCCGCGCGCAGCGTCTCCGGCTTCGTGTAGTCGATGACGACCGCATCGATGCCACGCTCGCGTGCCGCGCGGGCTTTGTCTTCCGAGTGATACGCCGCGCGGAACGGCGCGCCCGCCGCCTCCAACTGCCGCACGACTTCGCTTCCAACAGTGCCACCTGCTCCAGTGATGAGAATCTTCATGTGCGGTAAGATAGTCCTGCAACATGCCGTTTGGGAAGTACATACCTTTTGGTGCCTATGAAAAAACAGAAATGCGACGTGCTGAACCCCGACTGCCCCTCACGCCAGGTGCTGGACCGGATCTCGGATAAGTGGACCTCGCTCGTGATCTACGCGCTGAGCGAGGGGACGATGCGCTATGGCGAACTGCAGCGCCGCATCGGCGGCGTGTCGCAGAAGATGCTCACGCAGACGCTGCGCAGCCTGGAGAACGACGGGCTGGTCATGCGCAAGATCCACCCGGTCGTGCCGCCGATGGTCGAGTACTCGCTCACGCCCCTCGGCCGCACGCTCATCGAGCCCCTCACCGCCGTGCGGCGGTGGGCGGAGAAACACTTGCCGCAGTTGCTCGCCGCGCGTTCGCGGCGATCCGTTTAATCTTTACCCGAGTCGCGCCACACAACTCCGCATGCCTCGCCAGCGCCGAGTCGATCGCCTCGCGCGGCACGTCCTCTTCGATCCACAGCTTCTTCACGTCGAGCACATTCCCCTCGACGCGCGCGTCGATCCGCCCCACCAGCCGGTCGCGATACAGCAATGGGCACACGTACCAACCCCACTTCCGCTGCGGCGCGGGCTTGTACACCTCCCACGCGTACTCGAAGTCGAACACGTCGCGCACGAGCGTGCGATCCCACAGCAGCGGATCGAGGGGTCCGAGGATGCGGACGCGGTTGTCGTAGCGGACGCGCGGCGTGGCGAGGAACGCCGGCGACGCGAGATAGCGTCGCGACGAATCCTCGATCGCGACTTCCACCAACTCGCCCGACGCGATCATCTCGTCGACGAGCGGCGACGTGCGCACGCTGCTCAACATCGACCACATCGCGCCGCTCGCGCGCGTCAGGAGTCCCGCCGCGAGCACGCGCTCGCGCAGCGCCCATCGCGCGAACGGCTCCGTCGCGTCGCCGACATCGCCGAGCGCGCGCTCCGGCACGTCGTAAATCTTCACGCCCGACTCCGTCCGCCCCGCGACCACCACATCGCAGCGCGTCCACAGAATCTCGAGCGCCATCGACGTCGCCTTCGCCGTCCCTTTCCATCCGCTCCACTCCAGCGGCTCGACGCTGCCGTGATCGGTCACATCGCGCGCGGTGAGCGGGCCGCGCTCGCGAATCTCCTCCAGCACCGCCGCGACGAGTTTCGGCGGCACGCGCCGTTCGCGTTCGCCGTGTCCCCACCATGGCGTCTGCGCCTCGTGCCGTTCGCGCGAGTAGTACGCGAACGCACGCGCCGGCAGGATGCAGCGCTCTTTTGCAAAGTGTTCGAACGCGTGGTGCGGAAAGAGATGACGCCACACGTCGCCGCGCCCCACTCCTTCCGTCCGCGCCATCACCACGAGGTCCGCGTTCGTGCCGATCATGTCCAGCGGATCGAGCTGGATGCAGCGCAGGCGCTCGAGCACCGCGCGCGTCCCTTTGCGTCCTCGCCCGAGACTTTTGGAGAGGCCGAGGTGGGCGACCAACATCCGGCGGGCATCGGCGCGCGTAAGCACTACGGACATGCGCGTATCATGTCGGCGCGAGAGTCCCATGCTCAAGGCCCCCATTCCTCCCGATGAACCGCAGCGCATGAAGGCGCTGCACGACTACGACGTGCTCGACACGCCGCCGGAGCCCGTGTACGACGACATCGCGCACGTGGCCGCGGGCGTGTGCGACACGCCGATCGCGCTCGTCGCGCTCATCGACGGCACGCGCAACTGGTTCAAGGCGCGCGTCGGCGTCGACGAGGAGCTGACGGAGTCGCCGCGCGACATCTCGTTCTGCGGCCACGCCATCATCGGCCACGACATCTTCGAAGTCTGCGACGCCGTGCAGGACGATCGCTTCGCGGACAACCCACTCGTCGCGCAGCAGCCGCACATCCGCTTCTACGCCGGCGCCCCGCTCATCACCCCCGACGGCTACCGCCTCGGCACCATCTGCGCGATCGACGTGCGTCCGCGCCGACTGTCGGAAGCGCAACGCGACACGCTCGCAGCGCTGAGTCGTTTGGTCATGCGGCAACTCGATCGACGCCGCGCGCGCAACTAGCGCGGTGAACCTTCGTCGCGCGCGCCCGTACTAACCGGCGTGCTCACGATCTCCGGTCTTTCGAAAACCTACTCCAACGGTGTGCGCGCGCTCGACGGCGTCGAGCTTCGCGTCGAACGCGGCCTCTTTGGTCTCCTCGGCCCCAACGGCGCGGGCAAGTCGTCGCTCATGCGCACGATCGCGACGCTGCAGGAGCCGGATCGCGGCACGATCACACTCGACGGTCTCGACATCCTCGCGCAACCCGCGGAGCTGCGTCGAAGGCTCGGCTATCTCCCGCAGGATTTCGGCGTGTATCCCGGCGTCTCCGCGCTCGCGCTGCTCGATCACATCGCCGTGCTGAAAGGCATCGGCCCGCGCGGCGCGCGTCGCGACGAAGTCGAAGGTTTGCTTCGACTGACGAACCTTCACGACGTGCGACATAAAGCCGTGAGCACCTTCTCCGGCGGCATGCGCCAGCGCTTCGGCATCGCCCAGGCGCTTCTCGGCAATCCCTCGCTGATCATCGTCGACGAGCCGACCGCGGGACTGGATCCCGAGGAGAGGAATCGATTTCACAATCTGTTGAGCGAGATCGGCGAGAACGCCGTCGTCATCCTGTCGACGCACATCGTCGAAGACGTGAGCGATCTCTGTCCGCGCATGGCCATCCTCGCGCGCGGCCGCGTCGTACGCGAAGGCGTGCCGGCGCAACTCATCAACGAAATGCGCGGCAAGCTGTGGAAGCGCACCGTCGCGAAGAGTGAGGTCGATTCCTATCGCGCGCGATACGACGTCATTGCCACGCGACTCTTCGCTGGACAGACGCAGTTGCACGTGATCGCGAACGGGCGGCCCGAGGCGGGATTCGAGGAGGCGATGCCGGACCTCGAAGACGTGTACTTTTCCGTGCTCTCCTCTCTCGTGCGAGAGGAGAGCGTCGCGTGCTGAGCGAGATCATTCGCTTCGAGTGGCGGCATCACTCGCGTCAGCCCGCGTTCCTCGCCGCCGCGGCATTGTTCTTCCTCCTCGGCTTCGCGCTCGCGGCGACCGCGTTCGGACCCGACAACGTCGCGGTCAACTCGTCGTTTCTCGTGACGGAGTCCTTCGGATTCCTCTCGCTCTTCTCGCTCTTCGCGGTCGCGATCTTCGCCGCGAATGCCGTGTTGCGCGACGACGACCATCGCATGCGCGAGATCGTCGACGCGACGCCCGTGCCGCGCGCGCGATTTCTCGCCGCGCGTTTCGCGGGCGCGTTTCTGGCGACACTGACCGTCACGACGTGCTCCGCGCTCGGCAATCTCGCGGGCTCGTTCGCGCCGTGGCTCGATCCGAAGCGCGTCGCCGCGTTCGATCTGCGTCCGTATCTCGCCGCGTTTGGCACGATCACGATTCCGAACGTCCTCTTCGCGACCGCGCTGCTCTTCGCGGTGGCGATCCTCACGCGCAACTCCATCGCTACGTACGCGGCGTCCGTCGTCGCGTACGTCCTCTACCTCGTCTGCTCCGCGCTCACGAACTCGCCGCTCATGGCGGCGTCGAAGGCGGGCGGGGGAGGCGGGACGATCTTCGCGCTGCTCGATCCGTTCGGGCTCACGGCGTTCTTCGACGTCACGCGGAACTGGACCGCGGCCGCGAAGAACGCGTGGTTCGTGCCGCTGACGGGGACGCTGCTCGCGAATCGACTGATCTGCATCGGCGGCGCGATCGTGCTGTGGGCGCTCATCCAGAAGCGACGTCCCGCCGCGCCGCGCGTGCGCAAGCCGAAGCCGCAGCGCGACGTGCGTCATTGGGGCGCGGCGCCGCAGTCGGCGTATTTGTCGGCGACGGGGATGGAACTGCGCGCGCTCGTCACGAAGACCGGGTTGCTCCTCTTCGTCGCCTGGGTCGCGCTCGCGGCGACGCAGATCTACTCCGACGTCCTCGACGGCGAGTACGGCTCGACGCTCTATCCGGCCACGAGTCTCGTCACCGGCGCGCTGCAGCAGCCGCTGTGGCTCGTGTCGATGATCGTCATCATCTACTTCGGCGCGGAGATTTTCTGGCGCGAGCAGCAGTTCCGCGTGGCGTCGCTCGTCGACAGCACGCCGGTCTCGGGCGGCGTGATGATCGCCGCGAAGGCGACCGCGATGGCCGCTCTCGTCTCCGCGCTGACCCTCGGCGCGATCGCCACCGGCGTCGCCGTGCAACTCTCGCGCGGCTGGTTCGCGTTCCAGCCGCTCGTCTATCTCTCGCTCTTCTACTTCATCGGCCTGCCGGTGCTGCTGTACGGCGTCGCGTCGCTGCTCATTCACGCGCTGAGCCCGGGCAAGTACGCGGGGATGATCTTCTTCCTCGTCTTCATCATGTTCACCCGCCGCGCGTCCGTCCTGGGCCTCGCGCATCCGCTGTGGCACTACGGCGTCGTGCCGCCGGTGCGCTACACGGAGATGAACGGCTTCGGCGCGTACGCGGCGCCGTTCCATCGATTCCTGCTGCACTGGTCGGCGTACGCGGTGCTGTTCGCGGTGCTCGCGGCGATGCTGTGGCGGCGGGTCGGCATGCCGCTGCGCGAGCGCGTGCGCGTTCTGCGCTGGAACGGCGCAGTCGTCGCGCTCCTCGTCGTCATCGTCGCGAGCGGCGCGTGGATCTTCGCGAAGACGGACCGCGACGACACGCTCGCGTTCAAGGCCGACTACGAGAAAAAGTACAAGCGCTTCGAGTCGCTGCCGCGTCCGCGCGTGAAGGCGATCGATGTGAATGTCGACTTCGATCCCGCGGCGCGGGCGTATCGCGTGGCCGCGCGTTACGCGCTCGAGAACGAGACCGCGCGTCCGATCGACACGCTGCTGCTGACGATGCGCCGCGAGGCGCGCGTCGCGTCGGTCTCGCTGAGCGGTGCGCGCGTCGCCGAGAACGATCCGCGCTTCGCGACGTGGCGCTTCACGTTTCAGCCGCCGCTCGCGCCGCACGCGCGCACGGAGCTGCGCTTCGATTTCTCGTCGAAGGACGACGATGACATCGTCGTCGACACCGGCTCGCTGCTGATGAGCGACCTGCGCTTCCCGACCGTCGGGTATCGCAAGTCGTACGAGATCTACGATCCGGCCGAGCGGAAGAAGCGCGGATTGCCCGAGACGTCGGCGCCGGTCGATGCGGGCGACGTGGGCATCGACGCGGATGCCGCGGAGTGGATCGACTTCACCGCGACGGTCACGACATCGCGCGATCAGATCGCCATCGCTCCGGGAACGCTCGAGGCGAGCGGCACGCGCGGCGATCGCCGCTGGTTCCGCTATCGCGCCGAGCAACCGATCCTCAATCGATTCGGATTCGTGTCCGGACGCTACCAGGTCGCGAAGCGGCAGCATGGGCCGGTCAGCATCGAGGTGTACTACGACGCGCGTCACGCGACGAACGTCGCGCGCATGCTCGACAGCGCGGAGGCCGCGCTCGACGTCATGAGCGCGAGCTTCGGCGCGTATCCGCAGCGCGAGCTGCGCATCGTCGAAGTGCCGTCGTACGCGCCGTTCGCCGGCTTCGCGCTGCCGCAGACGATTCTGCTGCGCGAGGATCGCGCGTTCCTCACCGACGCGCGCGATGCGAACCGTCCCGACCTCATCGCGCGCCGCGTCGCGCACGAGGTCGCGCATCAGTGGTTCGGCTACCGTTTCATCGGCGCGAACGCGCCGGGCGGACTCGTCGTCACGGAGTCGCTGCCGAAGCTCGGCGAGCTGCTGACGGTCGAGCGGTTGCACGATCGCGAGCACGTGCGCCGCTTCCTCGACATCGAGCGCGAGCGCTATCTCTCCGGCCGTACGCGCGAGGAGCACGGCGAGGTGCCGCTGGTGCGCGTCGAGCAGCAGCCGTACCTCTACTACAGCAAGGGCGGGGTCGTGTTGTGGGCGATCCGCGATCTCATCGGCGCGGACGCGATGAACGCCGCGATCCGCAACGCGATGCAGACGTCGCGTCCGAGCGGGACCGATCTCGCGCGCGAGCTGCGCAAGTCCGGTGGTGCTTTAGTCGATCAGTGGATGAGCGACATCGTGCTGTACGACCTGCGCCTCGACTCGGCCGTTGGTCGCGCGCGGAACGACGGGAAGTGGGACGTGACGCTGCGCGTGAACGCGGGCAAGCTGCGCGCGGACAGCCGCGGCAACGAGACGCGCATCCCGTTCGCGGAGTCGATCGAGATTTCGGTCGACGACGCGTCGCAAAAGTTCGCGCTGCACGACGGCGTGAACGAGCTGACGATGATCGTCGAGAGACCTCCGGTCTTCGCGACGATCGATCCGTGGGTGACACGTCTCGATCGCAACCCGAGCGATGACGGGAAGCGCGTCGAGCGCGTCAGCGGCGGCGGCCGATGAACGGCGTGCGCAGGATGCGGCGCTTGCTGGCGATCTCCGCGGCGAGACGCAGAGCCTCCATCTTCGGGTCGTAGCAGCGCTGATCGAAACGGCCGTCGCGCCCGACGATGGTCGGACGGCGCGGGCCGTCCTGCGTCGCCTCGCACGGGCGGCGGATCTGGTCGACGACCGGCACTTCCGTTACTGCTGCCGGCTGCGCCGTCGCCATATGAAGAAGCAGCAAACCGAATGCAGGTGTCATGGCAACCTCGATTCTACGCTAATCTGCAAAGCAAGACCCATGCGCTCCCGGAACCTGCTCCTCGTTCTCCTTCTCTTTCCCACGCTCACCTTCGCCCAAAGCGTTCCCGCGCCCTCCATCAACCCGCCCAACCCGACCTCGGCCACTCCCATCACGATCACGGTGTGGGAGTACGACACATGCGTGCCGCCGCCCGAGGTTGGGATCGAAGGGCGGACGATCACGATCAAGATGGGCTTCGGCCCGTGCCTTTCTCCGCCGCTGCTCCTTCGTCATGACGTCTCGATCGGAACGCTCGAGCCCGGCGACTACGACGTGGTCGTGTTCGACGACATCCAGCGCGCCGGCTTCACCACATTCCTCGTGCGCGACGCCGTCGATCGCGTACAGATCACGCCGTCGCTGCTTCCGACGACGGGCGGCGTCGTGACGATCGTCGCGGACGTGCACCACTGTTCCGGCAGCCCCTCGTGCGTGCCGCCGGTCATCACGTTCGATGGCATCCCCGCGACGAACGTCGTCGTGCTCGACACGTTCCGCTTCCGCGCAACCGCACCCGCGCACGCGGCGGGCACGGTCGACGTCGTGGTCAGCCCCGGCACGCAGTACTCGAAAGAGGAGCGCGCCGCGTTCACGTACTTCGATCCGAATGCCGCGCCGCGCGCGAGCGCGTTCACGCGCGTGCTGTTCCCCGTGGTCTTCTCCGGCGCCGGCGCGTTCGGCTCGCAGTGGACGACGGAGCTCACGCTGCGCAACGAGACCGCAACGGCGATTCCGATGTGGCGCGCGATCGACGCCGGCGCTGCGATTCCTCCCGCATCGCCGCTGCGCTTCGATTTTCAGACCGCGCATTCCGGCGGCGCCCTGCTCTTCGTCCCGCGCGACTCCGCGTCGACGGTGCGCTTCAACGCGCTCGTGCGCGACACGAGTCGCCAGGCCGCGGACTGGGGGACGGAGATTCCCGTCGTGCGCGAGGACGATGCGCCGTCGCGCTCCGCGGTGGAGATGCTGAACGTGCCGCTCGACGCGCGTTTCCGTCAGACGCTGCGCATCTACGGACTCGACTCGGTGAACGAGAACGTGATCGTGTCGATCCTGGCCATGCCCGGCGGCGAGCAGCTCGTGCGCCGCGCGGTGCCGCTCGTGAGCGCGCATCCGTGCGAGCGCTTCATTCCGTGCGCGAGCGACGATCCCGCGTTCGCGATGATCGGCGACTTCCCGACGTTCTTCCCCGAGCTCGCCGGAAAGAGCC
>DATELS010000661.1:0-2282 GCA_035276365.1 Thermoanaerobaculia bacterium | reverse complement strand
TCGTGATGAAGATGTCGTTCGGGCGCAGGCGGCGGCGCATTTCGTTGACGATTTGCGAGTGGCTGCGATCGAGGAACTCGATGCCGGGAACTGAGTCGGAGATGATGCGCGCGGACACGCCTTCCATCGGCGCCTCGCGCGCGGCGTAGATCGGCGCGAGCAGCGGCATGTCGGCGATGCGCAGCGCCTCGCCGAACTCGCGCGCGAAGTCGCGCGTGCGCGAGTAGAGATGCGGCTGGAACAGCGCGACGATGCGGCGGTGCGGATAGCCGCGGCGCGCGGCCTCGAGCGTCGCGCGGATCTCGGTCGGGTGATGCGCGTAGTCGTCGACGACGATCGCGCCGATGTACTGGCCGAGGATCTGGAAGCGGCGGTCGACGCCGAGGAACTTCTCGAGGCCGGAGGCGATGCGCGCGGGCTCGATGCCGAGCGTAATGCCGACGCCGATCGCGGCGAGCGCGTTGCGCACGTTGTGCACGCCGGGAACGCGCAGCGTGAACTTGCCCACCTTCGGCACCTCGAACGTCGCCCCGCCCTCGGAGAACTCGAGGTTCGTCGCGCGGACTTTCGCGGACTCCGAGAGTCCGTACGTCAGCGTCTTTTCGTCGATTACCTGCGCGACGTGGTCGTCGTCGATGCACGCGATCACGGTGCCCTTCACGCCGGCGAGGAAGACGCGGAACGCCTCGACGATCGCATCGAATGACTTGTAGTACTCGAGGTGATCGGCCTCGATGTTCGTGACGACGGCGATCTCCGGATGCAGCGCGTGGAAGCTGCGATCGTATTCGTCGGCTTCGACGACGAGCATCTCGCCCGCGCCGCGCTTCGCGTTCGTCTTGAGATTGCGGACGATGCCGCCGACGAGCACCGTCGGATCGAGACCGGCTTCCTCGAGAACGACGGAGATCATCGCGGAGGTCGTGGTCTTGCCGTGCGTGCCGGCCACCGCCACCGCCCTCTTGCGATTCACGATCGCTCCCAGCGCCTCCGAGCGTTTCATGACGCGGATGCCGCGGATGCGCGCGGCGTCGAGCTCGGGGTGCTCGCCTTTCACGGCGGAGGTGACGACGATGAGGTCCTGTCCCTGGATGTGCGCGGCGTCGTGACCGATGGCGACGTCGATGCCGCGGCTCGCGAGGAGCGCGGTGGCCGCGGAGCGCTTGGCGTCGCAGCCGGAGACGGCGACGCCGGCCCCCGCCAGGATCTCGGCGATACCGCTCATGCCGATCCCGCCGATGCCGACGAAATGAACGCTCTTAATGTCATCAAAATTCATTACGGTGGCGGCGTTCTTAATTCGAAATTTTATGGTTGCGGACGAAGCGAAGCAATTAATTTCTCTGAATTCTTTCGATCAAATCGACAATGTTTTTCGTCGCGGATGGAGCGGCGAGCGTTTTCGCGGCGCTGCCCATCCGCGCCGAACGCGCCGGATCCCCGATCGCGTCGCTGATCGCGCCGGCGAGACGTTCCGGCGTCAGCTCTCTTTCGGTGATCACGATTGCGCCGCCGGCCTTCTCGACGACGCGCGCGTTGGCCTCCTGATGGTTGTTCGTCGCCGCGGCGAATGGGACGAGGATCGCGCCGCGGCCGATGGCCGCGAGCTCGCCGATCGTCATCGCGCCGGCGCGGCAGACGACGAGGTCCGCCGCTGCCATCTCGTTCGCGATGGGATCGAGATACGGAACGACGCGCGCGTTCGAGAACGCGGACTGCCGATACGCGTCCTGCACTTTCTGCAGCTCGTTCGGACCCGTCTGATGCACGACGTCGAGCGTGTCTTTGAGTCGCGCGAGGAAGAGCAGCGCGCCGGCCATCGCGTCGTTGAGCACGCGTGAGCCTTGCGAGCCGCCGAACACCAGCAAACGTTGCTTGTTGCTGGTGGCTGGTTGCTTGTGGGTTTTGCCGAGTGCGAAGAATTCTTCGCGGATGGGGTTGCCGGTGACGACGCCGTCTTTGCGCTTGAGGCGCGGAAGTGCATCGGGGAATGCGACGGCGACGGTCGTCGCGACTCGCGCGAGCGAGCGATTCGCGAGTCCGGGGAACGCGTTCGCCTCGTGAATGATCGTCGGGATGCCGCGCATCCTCGCGGCGGCGAGCACCGGTCCTGATGAATAGCCGCCGACGCCGAGGACGACGTTGGGGCGATGCTTGCCGACGATGCTCCATGCCTGCGCGAAGCCCTTCGACAATCGCAGCACGTTGCGCACGAGATCGAGTCCGCCTTTGCCTTTGAGGCCGCCGACATCGATGAACTCGAGCGGGAAGCCGGCCTTCGG
>DATELS010000660.1:0-2726 GCA_035276365.1 Thermoanaerobaculia bacterium | reverse complement strand
GGAACGCGTAGTTGCCTGTGAGGATGATCCCGATCTGAAGCGACGTCGCGATCACGAACAGCGCCACGCGAATGCGTCGCGGCGCGAACAATGCGAAGACGAGCACGAGCTCGACGATCAGCGTGAACGCCGCCGACGCCGCATGAAACGCGTGCGGCCACTGCTGCACGTTCCACGCGAGCGGAGTCGGCAGCGGCGCGTTCTCGTAGTACTTGTCCATCGCCGTGAGATCGCGCCACTGCAGCTCGCCGCTCAACATCTTCGCGAGTCCCGACTCGAAGTAGATGCGGAACCACTCCCACTGCAGGAGGAACACGGACGCGCGCGTCGGCGGATGATGCGCGGCGAGTCCCGGACGCAGTCCGCGCGGCGCGAGAAAGAGCGAGAGCATCGCCGCCTCGAGCAGCATGCCATCCGACTGATAGCCGGAGAAGTCCTGCGCCGCCGCGACGAACGACAGAAAGCAGATCACCGCGATCGCGATCGACATCCGCGGCCACACGTTGAACGTCAGCAGAGTCGATGCAATCAGTCCCGCGACGACTATCGTCGTCAGCGCCGCATGACTCGCGCTGAACCACAGCAGCGTCGGCACGAGCCAGAACGCCTTCGCGCCCACCGCCTGATGCGCGTACGGGAGGAAGTCGCGCGCGGGGAGGATGCCGGTCGGGCCGATGAGTCCGTGAATCTGAAACCAAAGCGCGTAGAACGCGGAGAAGAAGAGGAGCCCGAGGGCGCGGAGCCAGATCCAGCGGGCGACGACGAAGGGCGCGGGATCGCCGAACCAGCGCTGCGCGAACGTCTTTTCCTCCTGAATCGTGTCTTCGAACATCGCCGGCAAGCGTACTGGCGCAGTGGCTGCAAAGCGATCGCGGCAGGAGCACATTGTGAGGCGCATTGCCATCGCCGTCGCTCTCACGCTCGCGACCTCGATGCGGGCGGACGCGGTTCGTATCCTCGACGATCCGCAGGACGCGCTCCAGGCGCGCGTCGACGTGATCCAGCAGGCGCAGAAGGACGTCGGCCTGCTCTACTTCCTCGCCCGCAACGACCGCGTAACCCTCGGCGTTCTCTCGCTGTTATGCGACGCGCGCCGCCGCGGCGTGCCGCGCGTGCGCGTGATCGTCGATGGCAGCTTCCACCGCATCCCGAAAGCGGTGCTCGCGCATCTGCGCGACGAGGGCGTGGAGATCCGCGTCTATCACCCGATGCAGTTGCGCCACCCGAGCTGGTGGTTCCGGCGCATGCACGAAAAAGTGGTCATCGTGGACTCCGCACGCTACATCACCGGCGGCCGCAACCTCGGCGAGGCCTACTTTGGACTGGCGAAGAAAAAGAACTACGTCGACCGCGATGTGTACGTCGACGGCGCGTCGGCGGTCGATGCGAGCGAGCACTTCGAGGAGCTGTGGTCGAGCATTCACGTGTACGAGCTGCACGTGCGCGTGTCGGACGAGGAGAAGAAGCGGGCGGCGGTGGCGCTGAGCGATGCGCTGAACGCGCTGCAACTCGGAGGCGTGATCGAGCGCGACACGCATCGCGACTGGTCGGATGGCGCGATCGAGGCGGACGCGGTGCAGTTCCTCGACGACGACGACACGCGCGTCGGGGTGCGCGTGTCGGAGGCGATCGGCGCGGCGCGGAAGTCGATCGTGATCGAGTCGCCGTACTTTGTGCCGTCAAAGTCGCTGCGCACGCTGCTCGAGAAGAAACTGCGCGACGGCGTGGAAGTCACCGTGCTGACGAACTCTCTTCGGTCGACGGATGGACTGCTGCCGCAGGCCGCGTATCTCAAGTACCGGCGTCGACTCGCGCGCGCGGGCGTCGCGTTCCGCGAATTCAAGGGGCCGGACGCGTTGCACGCGAAGAGCATCATTATCGACGGGAAGGTCACGCTGATCGGCTCGTACAACATCGATCCGCGCTCGCAGTACCTGAACACGGAAGTGATGTGTCTCGCGGAAGACGAGGAGCTCGCGCGGACGCTGCGCGCGTCGATCGACGGTCATGTCGAGCACGCGTGGGCGATTCAGCGTGCCGCGCGCGGAGGCCCGCGAATCTCTCGCGCGATGTCGCTGCGCCTCTGGGCCGTGCGGCTGCTGCTGCCCGTGATCGAGCCGCAGCTCTGACGCGCCGCGCTAAAATGCGCGGCATCCCATGCACGCCCTCGGCGGTCTCTTCGCGTATGGATTTCTGCTGCAGATCGCGGCGGTGATCCATTGGTCGCGCAAGCGTCCGGATACGTTCTGGCTGTGGATCATCATCATCGGCGGCTTCATCGGAGCGCTCGCGTATTTCCTGATCGAAGGACCCGACCTGCGCAACCTGCAGCGGCAGTTGAAAGGTCCGTCGCGCCGGAAACGCATCCGTATGCTGCAGGCGATGGTGCTCGACAATCCGTCCGCCGGAAACTACGAGGAGCTCGGTGAGCTGCTGCTGACGGAGAAGCGCTATCGCGACGCGCGCGGGGCGTATGACCACGCGCTCGCGGCGCGCACGGACTCGATCGATCCGTTCTACCGCCGCGCGATCGCACTCTATCAACTGCGCGAATACGAGGCCGCGGCGCGCGATCTCGAGCGCGTGATCGCCGTCGATCCGCGCTACGACTACTCCGGCGCGTTCTGTCTCTACGCGCGCTCGCTCGTGCAGCAGAAGAAGATCGCGGAGGCGACGGCGGCGTTCGATCAGCTCGTCGAGCGGTCGCATTCCGCGGAGACGCTGTA
>DATELS010000659.1:0-32162 GCA_035276365.1 Thermoanaerobaculia bacterium | reverse complement strand
TCTCCGCGCGACCCGACGCGCTCTGCCGGCGCCGAGGCCGCCACAATGGCGATGGGCCTTTCCCGCTGCTGCCGCGGCGCTCCTGATTGTCTGCGTGGTTGTGCTCTACCGCCGTCCCGAACCGCCGCCCGCGGCACCGCGTGTCGTCGTTCATCGTCCTGTGCCGAAGACGCCATTGCGAACGTACGCCAGTCCAACGTGGCAACGAATGGTCGCCGCCGCGATTGCACAGAAGGCGTTGCCGTTTCCTCCGACGCTTGCCGAGCTGACTCCCGCCGCCGATACGCTGCGCGATACCACCGACGCTCCACGCGCGTCCCTCGATCCAGTCGGACGTGTGATCCGCGACGCCCAGCCGCGCCTGACCTGGACCGCGCGCGCCGGCGCGACGTACGTCGTCATCATCGACTCGGGAGACGAGGACGTCCTCCACAGCAAGCCGCTGCACGTGCCGTACTGGACTCCCACGCGTCCGCTTGCACGGGGGCGGACGTACGCATGGGAGGTGGATGTCCACACGGACGCCGGGGAGGAAGTGCTACCGCGCGCCGATGAGCCGCAGGCGTTGTTTCGCATCACGTCGGTGGAGGACGAGCAGAACATCGACGCCGCGCTGCGCGCGCATCCCGACGATCCGCTGTTGCACGCCGTTGTCTATGCCGCGGCGGGTCTGCGGAAAGAGGCGGAGGCAGCGCTGCGCAAGGCGGCGGCGGAGGGGAACCGCGACGCGAAGGCGATCCTCGCGCGCACTACTGGGAAGTCGTGATCAGGACGAACGGCGACCAGTAGAACGGATGGCGAAACTCGTTCGTGCGCAGCATCGCCAGTTGCGCCTCGCGCAGCGCGGACGCGTACGTCGCGCCGGGACGCTTCAGCGCTCGATGAAACGCGATCATCAGATCGGCGGTGCTGCGCGACGCCACTTTCCAATGGCTCACCATCGTGTTGCGGCATCCCGCCACCATCAGTGCCCACGAGAGTCCGATCATGCCTTCGCCCGGACTCAAGCCGCCGCGCGCCGATTCGCACGTGGAGAGGATGGCCAGGTCGGCGCTCAGTCCGAGCTCGAGGATCTCGCGCGCTTCGAGCAATCCGTCGTCCGCGCCGGTGGCGTTGAGCACGACCGCCGAATGCATCGGCGACGCATCGTCGATGAGGCCGTGCGTCGCGAGGTGGAGAATGCGCGCGTCGCCGAGCTGCCGCTTCACTGCCGCCTCCGAAGCATCGGCGCCGATCAGGACGCGGCTGCGGTTGTCGTACAACGCCGCGATCTCGCGTACCTCGCGCCGCGCATCGGGAAGCGGCGTCAGTCGCGCGGCGCCGGCGAGAGTGCGCGCCGCCGTCTGCGTCGCGTGCGGCACGGAGGGATCGGCAACGGCCAGCAGTCGCAGATCGGGCGATGCATGCGGTTCGTGTCGCTCCGCGCGCAGTAGCGCGAGCGACGGCGCGTATGCAATCGCCACTCGCGTCACCAACGGCTCGCCATCGGGTCGCAGCAACGTCTGGAAGGGAAGCCGCCACAGAACGCCGTCCGGGACGATCGTCAACAGCTTCTTCGCGCGCCTGCGCGGCTCGAACCCGGCCACGAGAAGGTCGTACAACGCGCGTGCGCCGCGGCGATAGTCGAGGCTGCGTCGTCCGATCGCCGACACGAGCTCGTCGACCTGGCGCTCGAGCGCATCGCGCCGCACGCGCACGCGGCGCACCGTGACGTCGAGCTGCTCGCCGTGTCGCTCGATGAAGAACGCGAACGTCTCGTCGTCATGCACGGTGAACGTCAGCAGCGCCTCCGCCCGGTCGGGGAGGAGGCGGTGCGGGTCGTCCAGCACGATCTGCGGATCTTCCGCGCGGCGCGCGCTCAGCTCCGGCCGCTGCGCGTACAGCGTGAACAGGAATGCGCGCAGCTCGAGCCGCTGCTCTTGCAGTGTGCGGCGCAGCGAGTCGTCGCGATGTGCGAGCAGCTTCAGATTCAGCTCCGCGATGGCGGCGTTGAGCGCGTCATAGCGCTTCTTGTCCGCTGCGGACATCGGCGGCAGACGCTCGACGCCGCCGCGCGCGACGGAGGTGCCGAGGGCGCGGGCGCGGAGACGCTCGGCGATGATGAGGGCTTCGGGAACGCGTCCCTGCTCGATGAGCAGCGACGCGAGCTCGCGATACGGCGTGGCTTTGTCCTGCATGAACGAGGCGAGCGTCAGCTCGTCCGCTTCGATCTCCGCGCGCCGCGCCTCGACGCGTTCGACCGACATTTGTAGCGCGAGCAGCGCGTCCGCGACGCGCCCCGTGCGCCGCAATGCTCGGCCGCGTGTTGCGAGCACGCTCCACGTCGGATCGATGCCCATCATGCCCACGGCCGACGGCTTGCTGCGCAGCACCGCCTCGGCCTCGTCGGCGACGCGCAATGCCTCTTCGGGCCGTCCGGCTTGCAGATTCAGACGTGCGATCGAATCCAAAACCGACGCGATGAGCCGAACGTCTTGCGAAGTGCGGGACACCTCGAGCGCGCGCGTGAGCTCGGCGTCCGCTTCCGCGATCTTGCCGCTTTGCAGCAACATCTCCGCGAGTTGATGGCGCGCGGCCCCGGCCGCCGCGGGAGTCGCGGTCTTGCTCGCCGCGAGCATCGTCATCAACGCCGACGCGGCTTCCCGATCGCCGCTCGCGTACTCCGCCATCGCGAGGTTGTAGCGGGCGATCGAGATCATGCGCTCGTTGTGCAGGCGCTCCGCGTAATGGAGCGCATCACGCGCGGCGCCGCGTGCACCCGCGGTCTCGCGCACGGCCTCATACGCGGCGAACAGTTGCGTCGCCGCGATCGATCGCCCCTCCGTCCAATCGAAGCGTTCCGCCGCCGCGGCGAGATCATTGAATGACGCGACTGCGCCGCGCACCGCTCCGTGCGAGATCAAGAGCAGTCCGTGCATGTACATCGCTTTCATCGAAGCGCGCGGATCGTCGGCGACATCCATGAGCGACGCGGACCAGCGATAGGCATCCGCTGCGTCGTTGGCGCCCGCGACCCATCGCGTGGTGCCGAGGGTCAAGCCGACGGTGGCGAGATCGTCGGCGTCTCCGGTTTGTTCTGCGAGCTCGTAGGCTTCCTCCGCGTAGTCGCGCGCCTGCTGCGACTTGCCCCAGGCCAGCGCGGCGACGGAGAGCATGCGCGTCGTGAAAACGTCGGCGTGAGCGAGGCCGCGACGGCGCGCGATCGCACGCAGTGTCTCGATCTGCGGAATGAAGCGCTCGGCGTGATCGGACAGCTCATCGGCCATCGTCTTCAAGAGGCCTTCGAGCTCCGCGCCGCCCACGACTTCGATCTGCTCCTGCGTCCAATCGCGCTCTTTCATGTACTGCCGCGCGGTGACGCGGTAGCCGAGGAGCGCGCGGCGGAACCGCCAGCCGTCGGCGTTGCGGACGGCGTCGACGTGCCACCGGCTCGGCACGCGCAACGGTCGATGCCCGGCGCCCCGCGCGATCCCCGTCGCGTCGACGGTGATGACATACGAGACTTCGTTCTCCGTCCGCAGCGCTTCCGTCACGACGGAACGATGGATCGTCACGCAGGAGTAGGTTTCGAGATCGGCGCGCAGAAGTTGCCAATCGCGCAGCGCGAGCGCGTCCGGCGAGGCGATGGGGAGGAGGGGATCGGTACTCGCGCCAGCGAGGCTGTCGAGAAACGCGGTGACAACGCCATCGCGCTGCGGCCCCGGCGTTGCGTGCAGGACGCCGAGGATGGCGAGGAGCGCGAACATGGGCGGTAGTGTAGCGACTCGTCACGGAGACGCCGTTTCCGTTGAAGCAATCTGCAAAAACAAAACGCCGCCTTTTCGGCGGCGCATCAAGTGCGAAGTTTGGCGCGGCGGACCAGCTTGAACCCGCGACCTCCGGCGTGACAGGCCGCAGGTCTAACACTGCGCTAATGCACGCGTGGCCGGATCGCGATCCCGTCCGCGTTGGCGCAGAGAGTCGCATGTCGCCGCCAGTTCGGGCTGTGTCAATAGCGTTGAACTGGTCATGGTATTTGTCACGGGTTCATGGCTCGACAGGCGTTGGACGTGCTGGAAGCAGGTAGCTTTTCGGGCGCGATGCCCGGTCTTATGACGCGGCACCTTCGTCGGTTTGACTGGGCACTTTAAGCGGTTCCCACTTCTGCGTTTCGAAATACGCTCCGCCTGTCGTTTGATGCTTGGTGACAACCTCGCGATTTCGTCTTGCGCATTTCGTTTGGCGATCTTGAAACGGTCTTCCTCCGCCATAGGGTCGGGCACAGCCTGCCATGCCTTCGCCAAAACCCGCTGAATGCCCGCATGAATCCGTGCATCGAAGTCACTCCGAAATTCGAATAGGGTTTTCTTCGTAGCAGTCGCGCTGACAGGTCGGAGGCTAGCGGGTGAAACTCTCGACGCGATGGGAAAGAATTCGCGTAGCATCATCAAGGAGACGTCCGCGGGTGGAGCAGTCGCTTGAGGAATGTGTCTCTTAGATCGCCGTGCGATTGCACTACAGCCGATGTTAACCAGCCGATCGCCTAGTCAATATCTTTCGGGCGCGACGTGTCGATCCTATCCGCTTCGGTGTCATGCGTATCAAGAAAGTTTGCCGCTTTAGGATAATAATTGGCAGTCGAACCCATACCTGGAACGCGGCCCAGATACGAAGCGGCTCGCCGAGCGAGCGCGAAGGGACAGTTCGGTCGTGCGAGTTTTCCGAATGCGAGCCCAAGGCCAGCACAACTATGCCGGTATCTTCTATCGTGATCGGGGCAGTACTTAGGTGGTCGGCGAGCGAGAGGCCTTGCAGCCATATGCCGGCGGCGCGCTGAGCAACGCTGTCTCCCGCTGCGCCCTCGGCCACTCCCCACTCATACCAATAGCCTCGCACGATCGAATGGTAATCGATTCTCGACGGAAGGTTGGCAAGATTTTGGCGAAACACCTCTATTCAGCGGTGTAATCCCTTGCGTTTCGATAGGTTTTACTAAGATCAACAATGCGGGAAAGCCGATCGGGTTCGGCTGCGATTGATGCCGTTGCTGCCGCAACGGCGATTTCCTTACGACGATGCTCAGTAAACTGCTGCGGCAGGGCGCGTTGCAATTTTGCGCCTGCGTGGAGAACCTTCGAATGAGTCTCATGGCTGACTCCGCCATTCTTCGCGGTTCGTGCGGTTTGGCGAACTATGCAGCTCCAGATTTCTGCGATATCAGGACCAAGATCCTTTTCGGCGGCAACTAGGATCGCGCGAGCTACTTTACTGTGACGCGTTACTACGTGTGCCGCGCTTCGAACGGCTGCAGCTTCTTCGCCCAGTGGATTCACAACCCGTGTTTGCACCCAGCCGTTAGGAATATTGACTAGATCCGCGAGGACTTTCTCATTGATGCCAGTGATGCCGACGGCATGACAGGCGGCGACATAACACAGAGCATCAAAGAGGGCATGGTCGGTGTCGTGTATCTGGCGATCTTTTAGCCGATTGAGGATAGCGACGACGTGATCCCTCAGTCCCTCCGGCCCAAAGCGCACGTCGAGCAAGGCGCCGAAAAATGAGCCTTCATCGTGTGGGGCGGCAGGCTTATGCACCGCATCGAGGAGCGTGCTTATTTGCTCGTTGCAGCCAGCGGTCCGACATTGCGCAGCAAACAACCCTTTGGGCTAGTCGATGTAACGGAAAGTCACGAACGACGACGTGCACTTCGTCGACCTGATGGAGTCGTGACGCACGGTCGCCCGCCGATCTCGTGTTGGGGACGTGCAGCGCGCGTTAGCGTCACGCTCTGTCGCAGCACGCCAGCCACTGTTCCACCGCCGCCAATCGTCGGCCGCCGCTTCGTCGGCGCACTTTTTCCGTGGACCACTCACGCCGAAATGCTTAACTTTTGCCTTCTGGTCGCGGGCCTGCGCAAATTTCCGCTGGCGAAACTCGCGACCTTGCGAGTCTGCGATTTCTTGCGATCCGCCACAAAACACGAAAGCCGCCGAATTGGCGGCTGGTGAAAACTTTAGTTTGGCGGGGCCGACGGGGCTCGAACCCGCGACCTCCGGCGTGACAGGCGCGCGTTCTAACCGCTGGTGCTTGCGGTGGGGTGAGGGGCGCGCTCGCGCCGGGCATTTTCGCGAGCGCTACTGGCATCGGCTGCAGGCCTTACCGCTGCAGTTGCCCCGCGAAGCACGCAGCTGAGCGTGTCACTTTGCGGTCTGATCGCTCGTTCTACCGAACGATCGCTCCTCGTGCCGTCGGACGTCTCCATCGCCTCCTCCTTTCGCTTCCGCGTCGCCCGGTTCCGTCGGCCGAGGTAGGGGCGTCGTCGAACAGAGCGGTCGACGATCGAGGAAGCGCGGGGAATTTGCAGTTCGTGGCCCTCTCACTTCCCTGAAAGGAGAACACTATGGCGACAGACCCGAAGGTGATCGCGATGCGTCTGGCGGTAGCTCGCTGGAAGAAGATGCCCGACGACCCTATTGCCCAGGAACTCGATGAGCCGCACGAATGGGTGCGAGAGGCCGGGTTGATGAACAAGTTCCTGCCGAACCGGCTGCTCAAGGAAGGCATTTCATGGCAGACGGCACATCCCGCGGAGCTTCGTGCGGCCGGCATCCAGAAAGTCCGTCAATACGCCGGATTCCTGTTTTCACACATGAAACCTCTCGTTTTGTCCCAAGCGCAGAGTATTGGTGATTCGAGCGATGCCGACCTGATGAGCGCTGGCGGCAGGCTGGACGATTTCGACTCGGCCATGTTCTTCGCGTCGGCTCTCGGCCTCGACGAAACCGACATCAAAGCTCTCTACTAGGAGTGCCTATGCGCGCACGAATTGTGAGTGTCACCGTCCTGGCGGCCCTTCTCACGGCCCCCGGCTGGGCACAGGAAACGAAGACAGACACTAAGAAAGACACGACGATAAACAACACGGACAAGGCAGCAGAATGCGGCCTACTCGAGAAAGCGGACATTCCCAGCGGTGAATCGACACCGTTCGACGTTGAAGTTGGCACGGAGGCGCTCGTTGTCAAAGGAAGCGATCTGCTTTGGAACAGCGGGGGCGACATCGACGCAGGCTGGACGCCGTATGTCGACTACAAGCTCAATGGACAGTTCAGTTATGCCGACGACAAGGATCGGGTCGCGGATCTGGGAGTGGAGCTCGCAACCATTAAACTCGTCGAAGACGATTTCGATCCGTTCGGCAGCTGCGAGCTCGGCGAGGGCAGGACCGGGTTTGATCTGATTCCGTTCGCTGAGGCGCGCGGACGCTTCGCCGACATCGCCAAAAACGATGACGCGGACTGGAAAGGTGTACTGATCGGGGGCCTCGGCACGAAGGTCGTTTTCCAGATTCCAGCACTGATGGCCCTCAAAGGGATTACGGGAGCCGACGTCGAAAACCCGATGCTCGCTCTGACCTATTACAACGCATTCGTCGACAACGACACGAAGAATCCTGCCGCCTCGGACAAGACGATCGCAATCGATCAAATTCAACTCGCTTTCACTGCCGAGATCCCGTTGTCGATTGCGACGGACCGCGCGGCCGGCCGCAAATTCATTCGGGACTTCAAGGCGTTCCTTTGCGACCCCACTAAGCCCTGTCCGAAACGTCCGGCATTTCCGTACTCCATTTCCGTAGACCTCAAGGCTGGCAAGCCGATGAAGGGCGACGATCGCGACATTGAGTTCCATGCCGACATAGCGCTCAAGATGATGCAGCCGGATAAGAAGATTGGATTCGTTATTCGGTATCGCACAGGCGAAGACCTCGGGTTCGAATACGACAAACAGCTCCTTGCAGGCCTGGTCTATAGGCTCTTCGAGTAAGCCTCCTGTAAGTCGTGCATTAGCGCGCCGCTCACGACCGGCTCACTTGGCTGAGTGAGCGGCGCGTGGAAGGTCTCCTTTTCGCCCCGGGGGGCCTACGAGGCCGTCGACCGCAACCTCTCATTCGGCGCCAAATTCAGATCATTCACCCGTTCACCCGTGAGCCTCCCAACCGCACGAGATCATCGCGCGGACGATACGCAAATGCGCGCCGGCTGCTCGACGAGGTCGAATTGCTGGCGGCCAAGACACGCCGGCACTACGCGTCTATGTCGCTAGCGATGCTCAACTACGCGCTTGCCCAACCTGCCAGCCTTTCGTGACGTTATGCGTGTATCGCGCGCTCACCGGTTCCGCTGGCGAGACTGGAGTGAGACACGAACGTCGGCGCGCGATTTGCTGCAGAGATAATCATGTTCACGCTGCTGCGACTGGTGGAAGGCAGGCGGCCTAACGGACACGCGGCGGCCCGCAATTTACGCCCGTGAGGCCGTCGGGACCCGGACCTCCCGTCTCGATTTCGATTTCTGCCAAGGTGTAAGGGAGGGGAGGAATAACGGGTGAATTGTTGATGAGGCGATAGAACAGCTCGAAGTCGTACGCAATGCCCGGTACGAGCTCGCCCGTCGACATGTCCGCCATGTTGTGAAAGCCGATGCGGATGTCCCGATCAGGATTCAGAACGATCTTGATCATTTTCCCTCCAGCGGCGAACGGTGTGACAACGACGCAATCTACTCCCGCCGGGGCGGTCCAGAGCACGTGTGGCGAAATTCGAGCACGACGTCGCGTAGGCCGGAACTCCACCTCCTCATAGCGTGGGCGTTCATCCTCTGTGTGTGTAGCCCGGAGATGTCCGCCCCGAATGTCGAGCCACGCCGCCACGCGGCTTTTATCCATTCCCGTGAAGTTCGTGCCGACGGGAAAGGTGCCGGAACGCAGTGTCACGTCCGGCCGAACAATTTCGCTGAGTCTTGGCAGCGTCTGCAACGAGTCGCGGGCGTTCGTCGTTGAGGCGGGTAAGCCACCGCAGACCGCGCCGCCCGTGCCGAGCTGGACACGATCACCGCGAAGCTGCAGCACGATCAGGTCAACGCCTTCGTGAGAATCTCCCTCTTTGGCGGGCTCAAGCCTCTTGTCAGGGTCAATGGTTGCGCCTCCGTCCACATCCGCTTTCAGGAAGGTCAACATCGCGTTGTGGACGGGAATGTCTATGTCGTAGGCGCTGTCGATGGGCGTTCGCGCCTCAACGGCGATCGCGGAGCTGATGGCGTTGCTGCCGCCCGTCGTCAGATACGCATTCGACGAGACCAAAAGGACGATGCCGGAAAGGACGACCGTGATCTCACTCATTCGTACGCCTCCTCGTCAGAAGTGGTTTGAAGTATTTCGAAAGCGGACCAGTCTGAAACCGTCGCTCCGCTGCGGATCGCCTGAATCTGCACTTCGCGGAGTGCTGCCGCGGCGCGCGGGTAACGTGCCAGCATCCTATGGAAATTCACAAGCAATCGGGAGGAGCGATTGTCTTCAATCGCCCACAGTGTAGCGAGAACCTGCCGTGCGCCGGCAGCGAGAAACGAACGGCCTATGCTCAGGGGCCCTTCGCTGCCGATACGACCGTCCGAGGTTCCGCAAGCGCCGAGAACTACGAGTCTGGTTTGCTTGAGTGTTAGGCCAGCAATGTCCCGCGGATAGAGCAATTCGTTGTAGAGGACGAGAGCTGGATCGACGGTTTCTGCGGCCTCGATGGCGTGGCCGGCGAAGTGGATCAGCGAACCACGCCCCATCGCTTCCACTGCATTCGCACGCGTGACATTCTTCCCTTCGACGACGACCGCCTCCGGGTAAATCGACAGGAGACTCCGGATCTCGCGGGCCGCTGCAGCCAAGGATGGGTGACGGGCAGTTCCGCTGGTCGCGCCGATCAACACGGCAAGAGGCGCACCCCGTATCGCAGGCGGAATTGCATCGAGCAATGTCAGGCTGGGCGCGATTGAAATCTCATGTTGCTCGACCAGGAAGTGCCCGTTCGCATCCTGCAACGCGGCGAACGGCGCGCGGTAGATGTGATCATCCGGGATGAAGATCACACGATGCGCAAGTTGTTCGCGCACAGGCTCGAGCAAGAGTTCATGAACGCGCTTTGCAGAGGTGGGATCGTTCGCCCGGGCAGCGGCGAGCGAGCCAATTTCACGACGCAGCGCATCGCGGTCGATCGCTCGCGACACGACGAAGACACGGTTGCTGTTCACCACCCAAGTTACGAGACGGTGAGGCAACACTGAATACTCGACGATCGACACTCCACGCGGCGCGATCATGCGGGGCGATGCAGCCTGCGATCGCCTCATCACCATGTCCAACAGGGATCGGGCGCGACCTCGTTCCGCGAGCCGCAGCGCCCGTACCCATTCCCTTCGCGTGATCAGAGCGCCTATCGCCTCTTCGAAGAGCGAATGGCACGTTTCGAAATATGTCCGCCTGTATTCATCATCCGTGAGGTCGTCACGCTGGCGCTCGCATTCCGTGATGCCCTCTTCCCAATGCCGAAGAGCGTCGATTGGACGTGCGATGCGATCGAGCGCGCGCCCTGCCTCAAGGTGAAGTTGCACGAGGCGAATCCGGTGACCGAGCCGTTGCATATGCGCGATCGCCGTTTCGGCCGCCGTAGCCGCGCTCGCCGGGTCGAATGTACGCAGCACGGTGGCTTCAGCCGCCATGAGGTTCGCCACGGAGCGGTCGCGCATGGCTGAATCAGAAACAGCAGCGACGGCTCGCCGCGCTTCGCCGAGCGTGGTCGTGGCCTGCGCGCGCTCGCCGGCGGCCGCCGCATACACGGCGTACCCGATGAGCGCGTCAGCGATCGATACCGGATCCTTCGACAGTCGCGCAAGAGTGACGACGCGTTCTTGAAAGATGAGAGCCGTAAGCGGCGCTCCTTGTAATGCTGCGGCGCGCGCGGCATCGGTAAGGATGGCGTGGCTCCGCCGGCTGCTACCAATGATCGCCAATGATGTGAGTGCTCGACGCTGATACTCCGCAGAGATCTCATCCTGTCCGACAACACGGTAAGTTTGCGCGAGCAACGCTTCAACTCCGGCACGACTTTCGGTTTCTCCGGCGCGTTCGAAGGCAGCAAAAGATCTCTTGTAAGCCGCAAGCGCTTCGTTCGTCAGTCCGCGGGAGAAAGTGATCAGGCCGATCACCCACTGCACCTGCCCGAACAGGACCGGGTACCTCTCAATCAACGGAATGGACTCGAGCTTCCGAAGCGCGTCGTCATAGCGCGCCGCGTAGTAAGCGGCGGTCGCTTCGTACATTGCGGCGCGGAAAGCGAATGGACTTTGTTCTGCGGAAAAAAGCGTTTCTGCCGCGTGAAGCTCCTTGATTGCTCGGGTCATCTGCTGGCGTGAGTAGCTTCGCCGGCCACGCGCATAAAGTAGGTGTGCCTCGGCGAGGGCGTGAGCGTTTTTTGCCTGCCGAAGAATGCGTGTAGCATCCGCAAGGAGCGCGTCGCCGCCCGCCGCCGCGAGAGCGTTCCCGATCCGTTCCGCTTCGGTCAGCGAGGCCCCGTCTCCGTTCCGTGCCCACGCGTCGAGCAGTTCGTCCTCGCCGTACATGCGCAACTCCTGCGCGAAGTCGCGAACAATCGTGACGTCGAGCTCACGCGACGAGTCGCGCCAGCGTGCCCATCGCATCCGATGCGTCGGCCGCGTCAGCGCTGCGGCGCGCCTGGTGTCGCCCGCATCCAGCCACGCGCTCGCCGCAGCCGTCGGGAGCGGTATTGACTCCAGTGCGCGGCCGCGCATCGCCGCATTGTCCACGGTCTTCTGATGCCGCCATGCGCGCTCAGCCGCCTCGACGGCTTGGAATCGATCGACAGGCGAGCCTGCTGAATCGCGCTTTCCGACCGGCCCGCGGCACGAAAGCGCGGCTATTGCGACCGCCAAAAGCAGATGTCGCGTCACTTCGCCGCGCGACGATCTCCACCATCTCATCGAGCATGCCCTTGGCGTCGAGATACGTAATCCAGTGCGTGTCGATCGGCGCGCCGCGAAGTCACGCGCGTGAGCAAGTCGACGTAGGACGGGACGAATTCGTGACGCCGCGCTGCGCAACGCGCGCACGGCGAGCTCGCTCGTGTCGCCAACACGATCATGTGCCACACGTCGCGCGGAGACTCGATGGCTAGGCGCTTCCATGACGCGGCGATGGTGTCTGCGAACGTGCCGTAACGGGGAAACATGATCGTGTACGAGCTCTCGTGCAAGGAAGAGTTTCTTATCAGCGTGGACGTTATGATACGCGCTCGGTCGGGTGCCCGCGGTGAACCGCACGGCGATCGCCGTTTGCTAAGAGGACATCCCTACCCGCCCTTTACGACTACTATTTCTTCCAGGATAGGGGAGGGCTACAGAACAGCGAGTGCACGCCATTATCGCTAACCAAGGCGGAAGCACGCGTTTGCGCGTTCTTCCACCCATCACCTCCGGCGGCCGTTCCGCCGCCGATCACCGGCTCGTTGGGCTGCATGGGGTCGGCGCCCATTTTCCGTGGAACATTCACGCCGAAACGTGAAACATCACGCACTTTGCGAAGCTGTTTCCACGCAGGTTTTCGCGTCCCAGAGAATCGCGACCTTGCGAGTCAGCTTGCGAGTTACAACTTTCTAACGCAACGCACTAATATACGCAAGAGCCACCAAAGTGGCGGCTGGTGAGAGCTTTAGATTGGCGGGCGGACAGAGCTCGAAGCCGTGACCTCCGGCACATGACAGGCCGGGGGTCGCAGGTAATTCGAAAGAAATTGTCGATCGGCAGTATCCAGTTGGAGAGAGTCGAGTGCTTGTTGCGTACGGCGCACTTGTGTTTCTTCATCTATGGGCAGTTCACCTGTGTCCATGTTCCGCAGCACTGTTGTATGTCCAGCAGGTCCTCGTCTGCGTGCCGGACTCGCAGTCATCCCAATTGGCGATGAACTCCCTTGAAAATGGACGTCGTGCCCCAGGACGGCCAGTCGGTCGTGCACGACCACCAGACGGTGAATTGGGCGCCGACGGCCTGGTTGAAGTTGGCGTCGCAATGGTAGATGGTGAGACGGGTGGCGGTGGCCGCTGACGCCAGGGCGGCCGGCTGCATCTCGATCTCCATTTCTACGGAGGGACACAAAAAACGCCGCCTTCCGGCGGCGCATGAGAGCTTTTTGGCGGGGCGGACGGGGCTCGAACCCGCGACCTCCGGCGTGACAGGCCGGCGTTCTAACCGGCTGAACTACCGCCCCGGTTGAAGAATCCTTGCTAACCTCGGGTCACCGAACTCCATTCCCCGAAGGCGGCGCATCGTACTCGAACAACCGCGCCTCGCGCAACGGTTTCCCGGTCTCGTCTTTCGCGGAGAGCGAGGGAGCCGAGACGCGCCAGTCGATGCCCAGCTCCGGGTCGTTCCAGAGCAGCGAACAATCGCTCGGCTGGTGCCAGCGCGTCGTGCACTTGTACAGCACATCCGCTTCCTCGCTCAGCACCGCGAAGCCGTGCGCGAACTTCGGCGGGATCCAGAGCATGCGCCGGTTTTCTTCCGACAGCTCGACGGAAACGTGCCGGCCGAACGTCGGCGAGCCGCGGCGGATGTCCACCGCCACGTCGAGAATCGCGCCGCGTACGCACTGCACCAGCTTTCCCTGCGGACGCTCGAGCTGGTAGTGAAGCCCCCGGACCACATTGCGCGTCGAGTGCGACTGATTGTCCTGCTCGAACGACGTCGGCAGCCCGTGCGAGCGAAACAACTCCACGTTGAACGTCTCCATGAACCAGCCGCGCGCGTCGCCGAACACCTTCGGCTCGAGCAGCAAAACGTCGGGAAGCGCAGTCGGTTGAACCTTCAAGCGGCGCGGATGATACAACGTGCGGTACACGCGACATCGCGCGAGGAGGAACGTGTGAGCGAACCCCAACTGATCGAATCCGATCTCGAGCAGCGACCGCAATGGCGGCTCGCGGGAGTCATCTTCCTCGCGATCGTCGCCCTCGTGCTCCTGTACGCCGCGTTCCGCATTCTCTGGCCCTTCATGACCGCCATCCTGCTCGCGGTCATCCTCGTGACGCTCACCTTCGGCCTCTTCAAAAAATGGCGCGCGAGACTCAAGGGCAGTTCCAACCGCGCCGCCGTCGTCATGCTCCTCGGCATCACCGTCATCCTCGTCATCCCGGCGCTCGTCCTCTCCATTCTTCTCGTCCAGCAAGCCAACGTCGTCGTCGAGAAACTGCAGTCCGGCGAGGCGCAGGCGATGATCCGCCGCATCGACGTCTCCTCCTCGCTCAGTTTCATCCGCCGCTTCGCACCGAACTTCGATCCCGCGACATTGAGCCCCGAGCGACTCGTTCTGCCGGCCATGCAGCGCATCCCCGGTTGGGTCGCGCGCAACGGCGGCGCCGTCATCGGCGGCCTTGCCGGCATGGTCCTCGGCTTCGCGCTGATGCTCCTCTCCATGTTCTTCTTCTACGTGGAAGGCGAGGCCATCCTCGAACAACTCTCCGTGCTCTCCCCGCTGCCCAAACGCTACGACCGCGAGTTCGCCGACAAAGTGCGCGACGTCATCGAGGCCACGTTTCGCGGACAGCTCTTCACCGCGCTCGCGCAGGGGACGATGACCGGCATCGGACTCGCGATCGCGGGCGTACCCGGCGCGTGGTTCTGGGCGGCGGTCGCGGCGCTGCTCTCGCTCGTGCCGATGGTCGGCGCGGCCGCGGTGTGGGTGCCGGCCTCGATCTACCTCGTCATCTCCGCGTCGACGGGCGACGGTCCGTGGTGGCGCGCCATCTTCCTCATCATCTGGGGACTGCTGCCCGTGTCGCTCATCGACAACATCGTGCGGCCGTGGGCGATGAAGGGGAAAGCGCAGCTTCCCGCGATCCCGCTCCTCTTCGCCGTCCTCGGCGGCCTGCAGGCGTTCGGCTTCGTCGGACTCGTCATCGGTCCGCTCGTCTTCTCGCTTTTGATGTCGGTGATCGAGATCTACAAGAAGTCGTTCGCGACGCGCAGCACGTCCATCGCCGCGTCGAGCACATCTTCTTTGACGAGCACGTAATCCGTTTCGTATGTCGCGATCGTGAACACGCTGATCTTCGCCTGCGCCAGCGGCGCGACGAGTGACGCCGCGATGCCGGTCGCCTCGAACGGTATCGGACCCATGACCTGGATCGCGCGATAGCCGCGCTGCGCGTTCACTTCGCGCGGAATCCCTTCCTCGTCGCAGACGAGCGACAGCTCGTCAGGCGTGCGCGTCGCGGAGACGAACGTGCCGCGCACCCACGACGGCATCGCCGCATCGGTGGCCAGACGGCAGATCGCGAGTTGATTCGGGAGAACTGTCAGCTTGAGTCGCATCATTTAAGTAGTGATCCGCTTCACCGTCGAGACGAGCTCTTTGGCTTCGAACGGCTTGTGCACGATGGCGAAGACTTCTTTCTCGACCGCGTGCAGCACCGACTGCGGTGACGCGGTGACGAGCACGATCCGCTTGAGCATCGCCGCGTTGGCTTTGCGCAGGTAGCGGATGACGGTGAGCCCGCCTTCGGTCGGCGTCATGACATCGAGGAGCAGCGCGTCGTACTCGTTCGCGCGGACGTTCTCGATCGCCTGCGCGCCGGACGACACGACGTCCACGCGGTAGCCTTCCTTCTTCAGCATCGCCGAGACGAGGCGCTGCATCGAAGGGTCGTCGTCGAGCAGGAGGAGGCGCGGTTTGCGCGCGAGAAACGGCATTGGCGGGGCAGTCTAATGCAAGGCTGGTGCGGAGTGAGGGATTCGAACCCCCGACCCCCTCGGTGTAAGCGAGATGCTCTACCGCTGAGCTAACCCCGCACGCGCGCCGCGGCGTTACGGTACCACGCGCGGCGTACAATCAGCCCCATCCGCTGACATGAAAACCAAGCCGCTGGTGATGCTCTGCTGGATCCAGGTGATCGTCGCAGCAGTGATGGTCATCTTCAACTTCACCAGCCGCATCACGCGGCCGACGGTCGGCTTCGACTACTCGCGCGTGACGCGCAAAGTCACGGTCGTCATCCCGGACACTCCTGCCGAAGCGGCGGGCATTCGCGAAGGCGACGTCGTGGTCTCGTTCAACGGACACGCGGTCGGACCCGGCGTCGTTCCTCTCTTCTTCACGCGCGCGGGCGAGCCGGTGCCGATCGTCCTCGAGCGCGGCGGCGTCGCGCGAACGTTGCTCGTCACGCCGATTCTGTCCGAGGAGATGAGGCAGCGGGATTTGCGGGGAGGGACGCGGAGGGCGGTCTCCGCGATTTCGGGATACCTCAACTTCCCGCTCCACATCTGGATGCTCGCGCTCAGCGTCGCGCTGCTCAAGCTGCGTCCGGACAGCAAAGACGCGCGCATCTCCGCGCTCTCGCTCGCGTACTGGGCGGGCGGCATGTTCGCGTACAACATGTCCGGCTTCGGCGCGATCCTCGAGGCGCTGCCGCAGTCGCTGCGGTTGCCGTTCTTCCTCGTCGACGCGATTTACAGCGCGGGCTTCTTTCCGCTGTGCCTCCACTTCGCGATCATCTTTCCGTCCGAGCGCGTGCGGGTGCGGCGCGTGTGCGAGTTCGTCCCGTACCTCGCCGCGGTGCCCGTCGTCATTGAATCGATTGCGCACGGACTGCGGCGTCTCGACGGCGACGTGCGTCCCGCGCCGCTGCCGTGGGGCGACGCATTCGGGACGATCGGCGCGTCGCTGCTCTTCGCGTCGCTCATCGTGCTCGCCGTGCGCTTCGCGCGCATGCGCAACGCCAACGCGCGGCGGCGTCTCAAGCTCGTGTTCCTCTCCCTGCTCCCCGGCACGACCGCGTTCATTCTCGGGCTGCTCGTCAGTCTCCTGCACGCGGGACGCGCGTGGGAGGAATTCGTCGGACTGCTGCAGGCTCCGACGACGATGCTCGGCTCCGCGATCTACGCGTACGCGGTCGTGCGACACCGCCTCTTCAACATCCGCGTACTCGTGCGCAACAGCATTCAGTACGCGCTCGCGCGCGGCACGCTGTTCGTGCTGATGTCGCTGCCGGTCATCGGACTCGCGGCGTTTCTGTACGCGCATCGACGCGACTCGCTCGCCGTGCTGCTCACCGGCATGCCCGCGATGTATCTCCTGCTCATCCTTCCTCTCGTCGCCGTCATTCGCTATCGCAAACGCGTGCTGGAGTCGCTCGACCGCCGCTTCTTCCGCGAGCAGTACGACGCGCGGCACCTGCTGCTGCACGTCGTGTCGATGATCCGCAGCGGCTCGGACATCCTGACGATCGCGCGCGCCGCGCTCGATGAGATCGATCGCGCGCTGCATCCGAAGCATCTCTCGCTGTGGCAGCTCGATCCCGACGCCGCGGCGTTGCATCGCGGCTTCAGCATCGGCGCGGTGGACTTCGGCGAAGACGGCCGCGTTCTGACCGACGCGGGAGTGTTGCCTGCGAACGGCACGCTGGCGACGCTGCTCGCGGCCGACGACGATCCGCTCGATATCCCGAGCCGCCACACGCGCGCGCTGCTGCAACGGTTACCCGAGTCGGAGCGCGAGTGGCTGCGCGCGACGGACGCGTATCTGATCGTGCCGCTCATGATCGATAAGCGTCTCGTCGGCATGATGGTCCTCGGCGAGCGCAAATCCGAAGAGCCGTACAGCAAGGAGGATCGCGATCTGCTGCGCACGCTCGGCGCGCAGCTCGCGCTCACGCTCGACTACACGCGGCTCAAGCAGTCGCCGTCGCTGGTGTGGTCGCCGTCGACGTCGTCCGCGCCCGTGCATCTGCATCTCAGCGACGCGCTGCAACTCTGCCCGCGCTGCGGTCGCTGCTATGCCGCGAACGAGAGTCAGTGCGAGCACGATCAGCAGACGCTCGTGCCCGAGTCGGGCGTGCCGCGCATCATCGAAGAAAAGTACGTCGTGACCCGACTCCTCGGACGCGGCGGCATGGGCTCGGTGTATCAGGCCACGCAGACGCGGCTGAATCGTCCGGTCGCGGTGAAGGTGCTGCTCGCGCATCTCGTCGGCAGCTCGTCGATGCGCACCCGCTTCGAGCGTGAGGCGCGCATCGTCGCGCGGCTGCGGCATCCGGCCATCGTCACGATTCACGACTTCGGCGTGCTGCCTTCCGGTCACGCGTATCTCGTCATGGAGTACCTCGACGGCGACACGCTGCGGAAGACGATCGCCTCCGGACCGCAGCCTTACGAGGACGCGCTCGCGATTCTGCGTCCGGTGGGCGAGGCGATCGACGCGGCGCATCGCGTCGGCGTCATTCATCGCGATCTGAAGCCGGAGAACATCATGATCGTGCGCGGACACAACGCCGCGACGGGCGCGCGCGTGCTCGACTTCGGACTGGCGAAGATGACGACGCCGATCGGCGAAGACGAGGCGACGCTCGTGCAGTCGGGACACAGCGCGGGAGTCGTCGGGACGTTGATGTACATGGCGCCCGAGGTGTTGAGCGGGCATGCGGCGGACACGAGGGCGGATCAGTACAGCCTCGCCATCATCGCCTACGAGCTCCTCGCCGGCGAGCACCCGTTGGGCGGCGCGACCGATCTCGCATCCGTCGTGCGCGGCCACACGGACGTGCCGATGATCCCGCTGCGCGAGCGCGTGCGCTCGGTGCCCGTGCACGTCGCCGCGGCGGTCGATCGGGCGCTGTCGAAGAAACCGGCGGAACGATTCGGGAGCGTGGGGGAGTTCGTGGAGGCGCTACGCGGGTGACCTACGGCACGATCATCACCGGCAGCGGCGCGTGGCGGATCATGTCGATCTTGCGGCGGCTCGGTTCGATCGCGGCGTTGAGGAAGAGCGCGTCGGCGTCGACCTTCGACGCGTAGCGGATGATCTCCTCCTCGGGATCGGTGCCGCGCACGATTGCCGTCTTCGCGTTCGCCAGATTCGCGGACGCATCGCGCAGCAGCTCCTGCGCGCGATCGTGTTCGTTCTCCGCGCAGACCGTCACGAGGTGAACTTCGCGCGCCTCGCGTCCTGCGAGCTCGAGCGCGCGATGCGACGATTGTCCGAAGTGCACCGGCACGACGACGCAGTCCATCGACGTGCGCTTGCGCGTGCCGTAGCGGATGGCGAGCACCGGCGCGGGAGGATCGCTGAGCACGGACATCGTCGTCGAGCCGACGAAGAGATGCGCGACGTGATGCCGCGCATGCGTCGCGATGACGATCAGATCGACGCCTTCTTCCTTCGCCACTTTGCTGATCTCCGCGCCCGGATTCGGCGCCTGTCGCACGATCAGTCGCGACGCGACGGACGTGTTCGCACGACGCACGCGATCGCGCACGCGCTCCAGCTCCTGCCGCTCCACATACTCGTACAGCGACGGATCGGCAGGGAAGCGCAACTGATCGGGATCCGACGCCCACGTCATCCGCACGTGCAGGATGATCAGCTCCCCGCCACTCGCCCCCGCAATGCGCACAGCATCGCCGAACGCCCACTCCGCGGCGGTCGAGAAGTCGGTGGGGATGAGGATGCGACGGAACATCGAAAGTCTCTAAGTCTCAAAGTCTTCAAGTCTCAAAGGAGAACCATCTTTGAGACTTTGAGACTTGACGACTTTGAGACTTTACCGCGCAACCGTCGCAACTGTCGCCTGATTCGCCGCAACGGCCGGCGCAGGCGCGGCCGGGGCGGGGGTGACGATGTACCGGATCACCGTCCTCGGCTCTGCCTCGGTCTCCGCGATTTGCAGCGTCACCTGCTTGCCGTTGCGATCCAGCGCTTCGCCGGGGATGAACGGGTCCTGCATCGCGTCGTTCAGTTTCACTTCCAGCGTGCGCCAGTCCTTGCCTTCCGGCGGATGCGGGTCCTGCGCGGGGAAGGCGCGGAACTGCGCGAGATACGTCGTGTAGTAGTGATAGACCTGCGGGAACGAGTCATCCGTCGCCAGCGTGTACACCTCGGCACCCGCTCCGTAGCGGCTGCGGATCATGACTTCGTCGCGGCGCGTGAGGTCATCGCGATAGTCGGCGCCGGAGTAGATCGGGATGGCCTTGTTGATCGTGTCGATCGCCTGATGCGCGTCGACCTGCTGCGCCTGTGCCTGCGCGGTCGCGGGCGCTTCACGCGCGGGCGCGGCTTCCTGCGACGCCGCGGTCTCGCTGCCGCCCGTGCATGCACCGCAGAGAAGCGCGGACGCCACACAGCTCATCACCAGCATTCGAGTCTTCATCGCTGATGAATAGAGCAATGGATGTGCCGCGTCCTTCAATTGTTCTGTGGGGTTTGCGTCACAAGCGAGCGGTTCCGTTTCGCGGTGCTCCGCAGACGCTCTAGCGCGGTCTCGCCGCCGTAGCGCGCGACGAGGCGCTCGTCGTAGAGATCCGAGGTGCTGGCGACGCTGTCGAGCGAGGCGATGAGCTGCTCGGGCGGAAGGCGGCGGCCGAGGAAGGAGTGGGAGAAGAAGATGTCGCCGGAGACCATGCTGAAGGCGCCCAGCGGCACTTCCGAGTTCAGGCGCAGGAGCTCCTGCATCAGCTCGAAGCTCGACTCCACGCCTTGCACGCAGAACGCGAGCACCTCGATGATCGCGTCGTCTTCCTCGTACGGGTCGATCGAGATCTCCAGCACCGTCGAGCCATATTTGAGATAGAAGTCGCAGTGATCGGCGTCATCGAAGTGCTCTTCGGTGAGCTCGTCGAGGTAGGTCTTGATCTGGCGATAGACCTCCTCCTGGCACTGCGTATGGAACTGCTTGGCTCGCGGAGCGGACATTCGGCGTGATTATAGCGATGAACGAACTCTTTGCACGGCGGCGCACGCTCGTGCTCAAGCGCGGAAAAGAACGCGTCGCGGCGAATCGTCATCCGTGGATCTTCGCGGGCGCGATTCATTCGGAGCGCGGACCCGAAGACGCCGCGTTCGCGGATCTCGTCGATGCGGAAGGCAAGCGCATCGCGAGCGGCTTCTACTCCCGACACTCGCAGATTCGCTTGCGCGCACTCACGTTCGGCGAAGAAGTGCTGAACGCGGACGTGATCGCGAGTCGCATTTCGTCTGCGATCGCGCGTCGTGCATTCCTCTTCGATGACGCGACGAATGCCGCGCGCGTGATTCACGCGGAGGGCGATGACCTCAGCAGCATCATCGTCGATCGATACGGCGACGTGCTCGTGGTCGAGATCGCGAACGCGGGCGCCGAGCAGGTGAAGCCGCTCATCGTCGACACGTTGCAGCGCGAGCTCGCACCGCGCGCGATCTTCTTCAAGAACGACATTCCTGCGCGCGCGCTCGAGCAACTGCCAACCGAAGACGAAGGCGACGGCGCGACGGAGTTCGTCGAGTCAGGATTGCGCTTTCGCGTCGATGCCGCGCATGGACAGAAGACCGGCTTCTTTCTCGATCAGCGCGAGAACCGCCGTCTCGCCCGAATGCTCGCCGCGAATCAGCGCGTGCTCAATCTCTTCTCCTACACCGGCGCGTTCGGCGTGTACGCGGCTGCGGGCGGCGCGGCGTCGGTGACGAACGTCGACATCTCCGCGCCGGCGATCGAGCAGGCGCGCGAGAATCACAAGCTGAACGGAAGCGACGCCGAGTTCGTCGTCGCCGACGCGTTCCAGTACGTGCGTCAGAAACACGGGCCGTTCGACTTCATCGTCTGCGATCCGCCCGCGTTCGCGAAGAGCCGCCACGAAGTCGAGCGCGCCGCGCGCGGCTACAAAGACGTGAACCTGCACGCGCTGCGCATGGTCGCGCCGGGCGGACGGATGATGACCTTCTCCTGCTCCGGTCACATGTCGCTCGACCTCTTCCAGAAAGTCATCTTCGCCGCCGCGCTCGACGCCGGACGACGCGTCTCGTTCGTGCGCCGCCTCACCGCGGGACCCGATCATCCGGTGTCGCTGCACGCGCCGGAAGGGGAGTACCTCAAGGGGTTTCTGCTGGAAGTACACTAGGCGGCGACGGCCATGTCCACGCTCACGAACGTCCCGATCCCGCGCACCTCCCGCGACATCACCGTCTCGTACCTCGGCACTCTCCTCTTCAACGCGGGCTTCATCGACGAGCGGCAGCGCAACGACATCGAGTCGGCGGACCGGCAGTTCCGGCTGCAGGCGCGCGGCTCGAAGTCGCGCGCGGAGGAAGACGCGAGTCCGTTCAAGATCCTGGCGTCGATGAACCTCACTGACGCGAGCGGCAACGGCACGCGCATCGACGACTTCCTGCTCGCGCGACTCATCGCCGAAGACGCGCATCTGCCGTTCTTCAAGATCGACGCGCTGAAGCTCGACGTCGAGATGGTGGAGTCGCGCATCTCCCGCCCGTTTGCGCGCAAGAACAAGATGGTTCCGGTCGCGATCCGCGACGGAAAGCTCATCGTGGCGATGGTGAATCCGTTCGACACGATCGCCATCGACTCCTACCGACCGATGGCGAAGCTCGATCTCGAGATCGTCGTCTCGGCCGAGTCGGACGTGATGGGCGTGATCAACGAGCAGTACGGCTTCCGCGCGTCCGTGACGAAGGCCGAGCGCGACCTCAACAAAGGCGCCATCGACCTCGGCAACCTCGAGCAGTACATCAAGCTGAAGTCGGGCGCGGAGATCGAGACCAGCGACGCGCACATCGTCAACGCGGTCGACTATCTGCTGCAGCACGCGTACGACTCGCGCGCGTCCGACATCCACGTCGAGCCGAAGCGCGAGCACGCGGTGATCCGCTTCCGCATCGACGGCGTGCTGCACGAGATCCAGCGCGTGCCGAAGCTGGCGAACATGGCCATCAGCTCACGCATCAAGACGATGTGCCGCATGGACATCGCGGAGAAGCGCCGCCCGCAGGACGGCCGCATCAAGACGGAGCGCGACGGCAAGGAGATCGAGCTGCGCGTGTCGACGCTGCCCACGGCGTTCGGCGAGAAAATCGTGATGCGCATCTTCGACCCCGACGTCATGCTCCGCGATCTCCACGGCCTCGGCTTCTACGAGGATGAGCTGAAGACGTTCGCGGAGTGGATCAAGCGTCCGCACGGGATCATCCTCGTGACCGGTCCCACGGGCTCGGGCAAGACGGTGACGCTGTACTCGGCGCTGAAGAGTCTCGCCTCGCCGGAGATCAACATCACGACGATCGAGGATCCGATCGAAATGGTGTCGGACGATTTCAACCAGACCGCGGTGCAGACGAAGATCGGGATCACGTTCGCGTCGGCGCTGCGCACGATCCTCCGCCAGGACCCGGACATCATCATGGTCGGCGAGATTCGCGATCACGAGACTGCACAAAACGCGGTGCAGGCCGCGCTCACCGGACACCTCGTCTTCTCGACGCTGCACACGAATGATGCGGCGACTTCGGTGACGCGTCTCATCGATCTGGAGATTCAGCCGTTCCTCATCTCGTCGACGCTGATCGGCGCGATGGCGCAGCGCCTCCTCCGCAAGATCTGCGAGGACTGCAAACGCAATCGCCCGCTGACGACGGAGGAGGCGGGCATGCTGAACCTGCAGGCACCCGCGGGCAAACGGATCATCGTGAAGGAAGGCGCGGGCTGCATCCGCTGCCGCAACACGGGCTACTACGGCCGCACGGGCATCTTCGAGATTCTGCCGATCGACAACGCGATCCGCGACCTCATCGACCGCAGCGAGGATTTCCTGAAGATCAAGGACATGGCGATCAAACGCGGCATGCGCACGCTGCGGCAAAGCGCGCTGCGCAAACTCGCGGAAGGCGTGACGAGCTTCGAAGAGGTGGTCAGAGTCACCGGAATCTAGTTCGCCGCGTCTGCTATTCTTTTCCGCACTTTACGGAGAATCGTCCAATGACCGTTCAGGCCGCGCCGTCTTCGATGGAGAGGGAGCTCGAGTTCCGGAAGAAGCTCACTCCGATCACGAATCAGATCAACGCCGCGGAGTCGATTCCGCACATCCTCATGACGCTCAAGGACAAGATCCTCGAGCTCCTCGAGGCCGAGCGGCTGACCATCTACGCCATTGACACGAAGAACCAGGAGCTCTACTCGCTCCAGAAAATCGGCGACGTGCCGAAAGAGATCCGCGTCCCGAAGTCGTTCGCCTCCATCGCCGGCTTCACCGCGCTCGCGCGGAAGACCATCAACATCAAAGACGCGTATGACGCGGCCGAGCTGCAGCGCTTCCACGCGAACCTGCGCTTCGATCAGCGCTGGGACAAGCAGACGGGCTTTCGCACGAAAGCCGTCCTCGCCGTTCCGATCATGTTCGAGAAGTACCTCCTCGGCGTCGTGCAGCTCATCAACAAAAAGAACGGCACGGCGTTCACGGCGCAGGACGAGGACGCGGCCGAAGAGATCGCGCGCATCCTCGGCATCGCCTTTTACAACCAGCACCGCGTCACGCGGCAGAGCAAGCCCTCGAAGTTCGGACTCCTCATCGACAAAGGCATCGTCTCGGAGAAAGACCTCGAGCAGGCCGTGAGCAGCGCGCGCATGAACAACGCGACGGTCGAGAAAGTCCTCATCGAGGACTTCAACGTGCCGCGCGAAGAGATCGGCCGCTCGCTGTCGACGTACTACTCCTCGCAGTGGTTCAACTACGACGGCACGCAGGTCATCCCCGGCGATCTGAAAGAGCGCGTCGCCGCGGACATCTGGAAGAAGCACGGCGCCGCGCCGGTCGAACGCCGTCCGGGACTGCTCGTCGTCGCAGTCGAAGACCCGCAGGACCTGACGCGCCTCGACGGCATCCGCGCGATGAACCTCGCGCCGCGCTACGACTTTCAGGTGGCGATGAAGCAGGACATCCTCGCGTACATCGCGGCGTCGTACGGTGAGAAGCTCGAGACGGAATCCGGTCCCGACTCCGCGGACTGGGCGAAGATCCTCGACTCCCTCGGCGAAGGCGAAAAAGTCGAAGAGGAAGACATCCCGTCCGCCGAGCCGGAGATCGACGAGACCGACTCGGGCATCGTCAAGCTCGCGAATCAGCTCATCATCGAGGCGGCCGCGCGCGGCGCGTCGGACATTCACGTCGAGCCGGACGGTCCGCGCAATCCGTGCACGATCCGCATCCGCATCGACGGCGACTGCCAGAAGTTCATGGAAGTCCCGGGCGCGCACCGCAACGCGCTCGTGCAGCGCCTGAAGATCATGGCCAAGCTCGACATCTCCGAGCGCCGCAAACCGCAGGACGGAAAGATCCGCTTCAAGTATTCGAAGGGGACGATCGAGCTGCGCGTCGCCACGATCCCGACGACGAACTCGAATGAAGACATCGTCATGCGCATCCTCGCGGCGTCGAAGCCGCTGCCGCTCGACAAGATGGGCTTCAGCGAGCGCAATCTCACGCGCTTCAAGGAAATCCTCTCCAAGCCGTACGGCATCTGTCTCGTCGTCGGTCCGACCGGCTCGGGCAAGACGACGACGCTGCACTCCGCGCTCGGCTTCATCAACACCGAGGACATGAAGATCTGGACGGCGGAGGACCCGGTCGAAATCACGCAGAAGGGTCTGCGCCAGGTGCAGGTGCAGCCGAAGATCGACTTCACGTTCGCCGCGGCGATGCGCTCGTTCCTGCGCGCCGATCCGGACGTGATCATGGTCGGCGAAATGCGCGATCACGAGACGGCGGCGATCGGCATCGAGGCGTCGCTCACCGGTCACCTCGTCTTCTCGACGCTGCACACGAACTCGGCGCCGGAGACAATCACGCGTCTCCTCGACATGAACATCGATCCCTTCAACTTCGCCGACGCGCTCCTCGGCATCATGGCGCAGCGCCTCATCCGCGTGCTCTGCGTGAAATGCAAAGAGGGCTATCACCCGACGCCGGAGGAGTTCGAGGAGATCATCGAGGCATACGGCTACGACTACTGGCCGGGCACCGGCATCACGTACTCGCCGGAGCTCACGCTCTATCGTCCGAAGGGTTGCTCCGCATGCATGAACACGGGCTACAAAGGCCGCATGGGCGTGCACGAGCTGTTGACCGGCTCGGACGAGTTGAAGCGCGCGGTGCAGAGCCGCGCGCCGATCGATCAGCTCCGCAAGCTGGCGATGCAGCAGGGCATGCGCACGCTGATGCAGGACGCGGTCGAGAAGGCGTTCAAAGGCGTGACGGACATCAAGCAGGCGAGGGCGATCGCGATCAAGTAGGCGTTGGGCGTTAGTGCTCCAACGCCTGCTTCAGTTTCTTCTTCGCGCGGATGTACAGCGGGCCGATCGAGCCCAGCGGCATCCCCGTCAACTCGCTCACTTCGTCGTACGACAGACCTTCCATGCCGATGAGCGCGCAGAGCGTGCGCGCGCGATCGTCGATGCTCGCCAGCGCCTGACGCACCGCGATCGTGTCGCGCGGATCGTTCGCGTCGTCCAACAACAGCTCCAGCGTCTCGTCCGGCTCGAGCGACTCGCGTCGCCGCGTGCATTGATCGAGATGTTGTCGTGACAGATTCACGACCGCGCCCGCGAGCCACGCCGTCGCGGAGCGGATGAAACCGCGCTTCTCGAGGAACAGCAGCCACGCCTCCTGCAGCACATCCTCCGCGCGATCGGGCGAGAGTCCGAAGCGCTTCTGCGGAATCGACATCAGCTTCCGCCGCGCGGTGAGGTAGAGCTGTTCGAGATCGCGGTCGCTTTTCTGCGCTTCCTCTTCGATCTCCTCGAGCAGCTCGTGCACCGCGGCGAGGAACTCGTCGCTCGGCGCCGGCTTGTGAATCACCGCGGACACGCCGCGCTGCATCAACTCGTCCTCGATCTTCGCGTCGACGTAGCCGCTGAGCACCATCACCTTCGTGTTCGGACTCAGTCGCATCACGTCGTCGATGAGCCCGAGCCCCTCATCTACCGTGCGTAGACAGAGGTCCGTGATCACGACGGGGAAAAACATCTCCGAGAGGATCGACACCGCGCCGTCGCGATCCGTCGCCGCGGCATTCTCGATGTCTTCGAAGTCGAGCAGCAGCGAGACGCCCTCGACGATCGCCGTTTCGTCATCTACGACCAGAATGCGTTTTCTCATCGGGCGACCTGAAGCGCAAGGCGGCTGCCATGATGTAGATTCGCGCAAGTGTCATGATTTCAATGACTTGCGTATTTTCGAGTCCGCCAGTGATCCGTCCTATTCCTGGACAGGTGTCGGATTGTCGTTCTCCAGCGAGCTGATCGCGTTCAGCAGTTCATGAATCGCGAAAGGCTTCTGCAGGAACGTCGCGGGCGCGCAGCGTTCGAGCGCGTGCGACGCGCTTCCGTGGCCGCTCGCGAACACGATCTTCAGCGTGGGATCGAACGCGCGAAGACGCATGCCCACTTCGATCCCATCGATGTCGGGCAGCCAGATGTCGACGACCGCCGCCTCGGCGCGCATGCTTCGCGCGGCATCGACGGCTTCGCCGCCCGTCGGCACCGCGGTCGCCTCGATGCCGCAGTCACGCAGCGCCTCCGCCAGTCCCTCGCCGATCAGCGTCTCGTCGTCGACGACGAGCACGCGCTTCGTGCGCAGCATCGGCTGCGCGTCCTCACGCGTCGCCGCTTCCTCGACGCGCGCGACGAGCGGCAGAAAGAGATGAAACGTCGTGCCGAGTCCCGGCTCGCTCTCCGCGAACACATAGCCGTTGTGCTTCGCCATCACCTGATGCGCGACCGCGAGCCCGAGTCCCGTGCCGCCGATCTGCTTCGTCGTGAACAGCGGATCGAACGCGTGGCGCAACACATCCTCGGCCATCCCGCAGCCGGTGTCGGTGATGCTGATCTGCGCGAAGTTCTCGGGATTCGGCACGACGCCAAACGCGAACGACTCGCCCGGCGATGGATGACGCGTGCACACCGACACCGTACCGCCGTGCGGCATTGCGTCACGCGCGTTCGACACGAGGTTCGACAGCACTTGCGCGATTTGTCCGCCATCGGCGAGCACGGTCAGCGGCTCGCCGAATGACGACGTCAACGTGATGCGCGATCCGAGGGTCGCTTGCAACTCGGCGCGCAGCGAGGTCCACCACTCGTCGAGCGACAGCGGCGCCGTCGCCGGTTGCGCGGGACGCGTGAAGCGGAGCATGTCGAGTGCGACGCGCTTCCCGCGCGCGATCGAGTTCGCGATGTGTGTCGCGCCTTTCGCGACGAGTTCCGGCGACACGCCCGGCCGCTGCATCAAGTCCGCGAACGGCTGCATGCCCATCAGCACGTTGTTGAACTCGTGCGCGACCGTCGCGGTGAGGTGGCCGAGGGAGGTGAGCCGTTTGGCTTGCTCGAGCTGGGCTTCGAGGAGGCGGCGGTCCGTGATGTCGCGTCCATTCACCACGAGCGCGCTCACGCCTCCCGGTTTGCGCACCGTGCTCGCGACGACGGAGAACCAGCGCCATGAGCCGTCGCGATGCCGGATGCGCACGTCGAGCGACGGCGACTCGTCCGCGAGCGTGCGGAAGAAGTCCCGGATGCGCGGCTCGTCATCGGCGTGCACGAACGTCGTGAAATGACGGCCGTCGATTTCCTCCGCGGAGTAGCCGAGGAGGCGTTCGGTGGCGGGACTGTGGTAGGTGATGTCGCCGACCGGCTCGACGATCAGGATCATGTCCGACGCCGACTCGATGATCGTGCGGAAGTGGCGCTCGCTCCGGCGCAGCGCGTCGAGCGCGTTCTCCCGCTCGGTGACGTCATGCGCGAGCGCGAGCACGACGGAACGGTTCGCGCGCGTGCGGCGCAGCGCCTTGCGGTACTGCCAGATGCGCCGCTGGCCGGAGCGCGTCCGCACGACCATCAATCCTTCGGCGGTTCCTTCCGCCTCGAGCGTGCGCAGGTAGATCTCGAAGTCGCCGCGCGCGGCCGGATGGAGGACGTCGCGCACGTTCATCGTGCGCAGCTCGGCCGCGCGGTACTCGATCGCGCGAGCCGCGGCGGCATTCACGTGCAGGATCCGCCCGTTGAGATCGTGCTCGCAGACGATGTCGTGGCTCAGCGCCGACAGGGCGCGACGGCGCCCGAAGGCGCCCGCCTGCCGCAGAAAGCGCGTCGTGTTCTCCACGTGAGGAAGTCACACGACGCGCACCGAAAAATACAGGTCAGTGAGAAATGATGGGCACGCTCGCCTGCGTGTTCTCCCACGTCAGCGTGAGCAGGCCGCTCTTCGGCGACTTCGACTCGATGCCGATGACGAACGTCTCGACGGGAGCGTCGGTCTTCGCGAGCGTCATCTTCACGCGGCCGAGGTCCTGCGACTCGTCGTAGTTCGTGCCCCATTGGCCGGTCTGCTTGTTGACGATGAGCGTCCACGCTTTTGCGCCCGGCAGCGTGTAGAGCGTGTACGTGCCGGCCGGCACATGCACCGTTCCGAGCATGATGTCGCCCTCGGTCACGAGGGTCGCCGCCGCGTTGGCGCCGGTGCGCCAGACCTGGTCGAACGGCACGAGGCCGCCCATGATCGCGCGTCCGCGCTTCGAGGGCGCGCTGTAATCGATGGTGATTTTCTTTCCGCCGATCGTCGCCACGGTCTTCGCGGGCGGGCTGAGCGGCTTCTTCGCTTCCTGTGCGGATACAACGACGGCGGACAGCAAAAGCAGAGGGAGGAGTTTCTTCATCCGCGGATGATCGCACGCCGGGGAGGCGTCGACGTGTCGCGGCGGTAATCGTTTGGTGACGCAACCTTCTCGCGGCGGCACCGCTTCGTCGCGTGGCAGAACACTTCCTCGGACGACGCGGCGGCGAAGAACGATTGGCAGTGCGTGCACTCGACGAGCTCGAGCGGTGCGGTCATGAGGTCAGTCTCCGTGCAACGTTTTGCAAAACGAAAGCCTGTTCATGACGCGTCGTCTTCGCACAACGTCACGATTGCTTTGGTGAACTCATCGACGTCGAACGGCTTCGAGATCACGACTTTCACGACGTCGAGATCGAGCCGCGTCAGCGCCTGCTGCGAGACGGCGGAGACGACCGCGACCGGCACGCGCAGATCGCGCTCTTTCACATAGTCGATGATGGCGAAACCGTCGACGCCGGGCACCATGAGGTCGAGGACGATGACCGAGTATTTCGTGTTGTCGAGACGCTCGACCGCGGTGCGCCCGTCGTGCGCGACGTCGATCTCAAACGCTCTCCGCGCGAGCAGCTTCTGAACGAGCTTGCTGATCGCGGGATCGTCTTCGACCACCAGGGCGCGGCGCGTCGGCGTCGTTGCGGGCACGGCAGTAGCGGTTCTGTTGCAAATGTGGAACCCGCTTTCTGCATAGACTTCGCGTCATGAAGAAGCTCGCCTTCGCCGCGCTCACTCTTCTCACGTTCGCCGGCAGCCTCGCCGCACAGGAGCTCTCCGCGGAAGATCTCGATCGCCGCCGCAAGGCGCTGAGCGATCTGCTGCACGAGCAGTGGGAGTATGTGCTCCGTACGAATCCCGAGTTCGCGTCGATCCTCGGCGACCGTCGCTACAACGCGGAAGTGACGGACGTCTCGGAGAAAGCGGTGCACGCGGACGAGGCGATGACGCGCAAGTTCCTCGCGCGCTTCCAGGCAATCGACACGCGCGGCTTCACGGAGCAGGAGCGGCTCAATCGCGATCTCATGGTGCGCGACCTCCGCACGAGTCTCGAGGCCGCGAAGTTTCGTCAGTGGCAGATGCCCGTCAATCAGATGGGCGGCGTTCACCTCGGCACCGCGCAGCTTCCCTCCGCGCTGCCGTTCGCGACGGTGAAGGACTACGACGACTACATCGTGCGCCTCGGCAAGTTCGGCAAAGGACTCGACGACACGATCGTCAATATGCGGACCGGCATGAAGTCGCGACTCATGCCGCCGAAGTTTCTCCTCCAGAAAGTCGCGGAGCAGGCGCAGAGCATCGCGGACGCGAAAGGGGACGCGTCGCCATTCGCCCAGCCGCTGACGAATTTCCCGAAGGACATTTCGGACGCGGAGAAGCAGCGCATCCGCACTGCAGTGCAGGCGTCGATCGAACGCGATGTCATCCCCGCGTATCAACGCTTCGCGAAGTTCGTGCGCGACGAATACGCGCCGAAGGGACGCACGGACGTCGGCATCTGGTCGCTCCCCGACGGCAAGGAGCGTTACGCGTTCTACGCGCGCTGGCAGACGACGACGGACATGACGCCCGCGGAGATTCACGAGATCGGACTGCGCGAGGTGGCGCGCATCGAGAGCGAGATGCTGTCGGTCGCGAAGAGTCTCGGCTTCAGCGATCTGAAGACGTTCAACGCATCGATCGAGTCGAATCCGGATCTGAAGGCGAAGTCGGGAGAGTTCATCCTCGCGCAGTACCGCAAGTTCATCGAGCAGATGTACGCGAAGCTGCCGGACCTCTTCGGACGTCTGCCGAAGGCGAAGCTGGAGGTCGTGCCGGTGCAGCCGTTCCGCGAGAAGGAGGCGGCGGGCGCGTCGTACGAGACGGGATCGCCGGATGGATCGCGTCCGGGACGCGTTTACGTGAACACGTACGAGGCGACGAAGCGCAAGACACTGTCGAACGAGTCGACGGCGTATCACGAGGGCGTGCCGGGACATCACATGCAGCTCTCGATTCAACAGGAGCTGACGGACCTGCCGCCGTTCCGCCAGCAGGGCGGCTACACGGCGTTCGTCGAGGGCTGGGCGCTCTACTCGGAGCGCCTCGGCAAGGAGCTCGGCTTCTATCAGGATCCGTACAGCAACTACGGCCGCCTGAACGACGAGATGCTGCGCGCGATTCGCCTGGTGGTCGACACGGGGCTGCACTCGAAGAAGTGGACGCGCGAGCAGGTGGTGCAGTACTTCCGCGACCACTCGGCGATCGACGAGGTGGAGATCCAGGCGGAGACGGACCGCTACATCGTCTGGCCCGGCCAGGCCCTCGCGTACAAGGTGGGACAACTCAAGATCCTCGAGCTCCGCGACCGCGCCCAGAAAGCGCTGGGCGACAAGTTCGACATCCGCGCCTTCCACGACGAAGTCCTCGGCGCCGGCGCGCTCCCGCTGCAGGAGCTGGAGAAGAGGATCGACGCGTGGATCGGGAGGGGGAAGGGGTAGGGTTACTCGACCGCCGCCGCCCGCACGGACTGAGGTGCTTTCGCCGGCCGCTCTGATTGTAACGCCCGCACATGCCTGAGCTCCCCGAAGTCGAAGTCTTTGCGCGTTATTTCGCACGTCACGCGTTGCATCAGCGCGTGGCGCGGGTGGACGTGCGCGATGAGCGCATCCTCTCCGACATTCGCAAGGAGACCTTCGCGCGGAAGTTGAAGGGGCATGCCTTCGAGAGCGTGCGGCGGCATGGCAAGCATCTCTTCGCCGATGCGGGTGCGACGTGGCTGCACCTCCACTTCGGCATGACCGGCGATCTCGCGTACTACCGCGACAAAACCGAGGAACCGCGGTTCGCGCGTATCGTCTTCGACTTCGACAACGGCGCGCATCTCGCGTTCGA
>DATELS010000658.1:0-5173 GCA_035276365.1 Thermoanaerobaculia bacterium | reverse complement strand
TCATCGAAGAGGAGCTCGCGTCGCTCGAGCGCGCGGGCTTCCGCGCGGTGTCGATCGGTGAGCGCATTCTGCGCGTCGAGACCGCGGTGGCGGCGCTTCTCGCGCGGCTCGCGTGACGAGCGCGCATGTTATCCTCCGCGCTTCTCATGCAGCGGTCCCAGGTCCTCTTCCTCGTCAAATTCTTCGTCATCCTCATCGCGGCGTACCTGCTCATCGCGTGGAGTCCCGTCAATGACCGCGTGATCGTGCCGTTCACGAAAGGCATCGCCGTCGCGTCGGGCAGCATCCTCAAGGCGTTCGGCGAAGACATCACCGTCAGCGGCACCGTCATCCGCGGCCCGCGCTTCGGCGTGAACATCAACAACGGCTGCAACGGCGTCGAGGCGATGCTGATCCTGCTCGCGTGCATCGGCGCGTTCCCCGCCCCCTGGCGCGCGCGCGGCATCGGCCTTCTCCTCGGCGCGCTCGCGGTGCAGCTGCTCAACGCCGTCCGCATCATCACGCTCTATCTTCTCGGCGCGTATCACCCGCGCCTCTTCGACGTCTTCCACACCGCGGTCTGGCAGATCATCATCATCCTCGCGGCCATCGGATTCTTCCTCGCATGGAGTGCACGCGTTGCCCCGAATCGATTGGCGAGTCGCGCTTAGAGCCCTCTTCGGATTCGTCGCCGGCGTGGCAGTGTGGTTCCTGCTGTCGCCCGTGTACGACCGCGTGATTTCCGCGGGCGCCGAGACGCTGATGCGCGCGTTCGAGCATCCGAAGGTCACGCGACTCGAGCCGCAGGCGGACAATTACGTGACGGTGAATCGCAGCGACTTCGATCCGCGCTCGAAGCGTCCGGCGATTCCGCTGCGCGATCTCACGTTCAACTTCGTCCTGCTCTGCGCGCTGTTCTCCGCGACGAAGCGCCCGTTCACGGACCGCAACATCGGCGGCTTCGCGATCGCGATGGTCGTCCTTGCGCTGACGCACATCCTGGCCGCGGTGACCGAGGTGATGTCGATTTACGTGGCGAAACTGGGGCCGTGGAGCCGCGCGAATTACAGCGATCTCGCGCGCAACGTGTGGGGCGTCGCGAACCACTCGTATCGCCTCGTGCTCATGTACGCGATCGCGTTCGCGCTCTGGTGGATCTTCCGCGATCCCTCGACGGAAGCCGCGAAGCCGGCGAAGAAGCCGAAGAAGCGCCGCTGAATGCTTGCGCGGCTCCGCGCGTCGCGGTAAAAGACAACTATTCCGGAGGGTTGCGATGCGTCTGGTCACCCGTGGTGACCTCGATGGGCTGACGAGTGCCGTGATCATCACGATGAAGGAGCCGATCGATGAGCTCCTGCTCGTGCATCCGCAGGACATCACGGACAAGGCGGTGGAGATTCGCTCCGACGACATCCTCGCGAATCTCCCGTACGACCCGCGCTGCGGAACGTGGTTCGACCATCACCTGCTGACGCCGAGCAACGAGAAGCCGCCCGAGGGATTCAAGGGGAAGTATCGGGAGGCGGAGTCGGCGGCGCGGCTCGTGTACGAGTACTACCTCGAGCGCGATCCCGACGACGCAAAGCTGCGCGCGCTGGAGCCCCTGGTTACGGAGACGGATCGCCTCGACGCGGCGCAGCTCACTCCCGACGACGTCGAGAATCCCCGCGACTACATCCTCCTCGGCTACACGATCGACAGCCGCACGGGCCTCGGCAACTTCGACGACTACTTCCGCAAGCTCATCGAGTGGCTGAAATCGATGAGCATCAGCGAAGTGCTGCAGCAGCCGGAGGTGCGGGAGCGCGTCGATCGCATTCGGAGGGAGCAGGCGGACTTCAAGTCGCTGCTCTCGCGCAACAGTTTCCAGCTCAACAACGTGGTGGTGACGGATCTGCGCGAGATCGAGCGCCTGCCCGCAGGCAATCGCTTTCTCGTCTACACGCTTTTCCCGGACGCGAATGTCTCGCTCCGCGTGCACTGGGGCCCACGCCACGACAGCGTGATCGCCGCGGTGGGCCACAGCATCTTCAACCGCACGTGCAAAACATCGGTGGGCGATCTGATGTCAAAGTTCGGCGGCGGCGGCCACCGCGGCGCGGGCACGTGCGTGCTGCCGCTGTCGAGCGCGGCGGATGCGATCGACGAAATTTTGTTCGAGTTGCAAGCGAACGGCTGAGCCGGCACGGCCGGCTGCGCTGATTGCCTAAGGCGGGCCGCACGTGCGGTCGCTCCGTGGCTTCGGCGTCGTGTACTCATCGTGCATATACCTCGCAGACGACGTATGCGTTACCGGGTGGCAGCTATGAAAAAACGCGAGAAGACACTCACCGAGCGCGAAAAAGATGAGCTGATGATCGCCGATGCGAATGACCCATTAGCATGGGGCGATCCGGTCTTGGTTCCTCGCGCCACCGCGCCGCGCCCGAAATGGGTAAGGGATGGTCGATCCGATCGTTCCGGGACCATCGCGCGCATCGGCTACGACCCGTCCACGCGGATTCTTCACATTCAATTCAGGAATGGCCGGATCTACCAGTATTTCGGCGTGCCCGCGGAGACATACGAGCACTTGAGGACCGCTACGGGCATCGACACGTATTTCGAAAGCGCGATCCGTACGCAGTATCGTTGCGCACCGATCGTGTGGGACACGCAAGTCGCCTCGTAACTCACCACCGAAAGTACGCCGGATGCCCTTCCTTCACCGCGACGAACGTCCCGCGGCAGGTCGCCGTCACTTTTCCATTCGCCTCGATCGTGGCCTCCACCACCGCACGATCGTCGGATGACTCGACGACGTGCGCGCGCAGATGCAGCGTCGCGTCCATCGGCGTGGGACGTTTGAGCGTGACGTGAAAGTCCGACGTGACCGTCGCGGGCAGCTCGCTCGCGCCACGCGCCTTCATGATGTGCACCGCGGCGGTCCAGTTGCTGTGGCAGTCGAGCAGCGCGCCGATGATGCCGCCGTTCACGATGCCCTCGAACGCAACGTGATGCGGCTCCGGCTTCCACTCGCAGACCAGCGCGTCGCCGTCCTCGAAGCTGCGGATGCGCAGCCCTTTTTCGTTGGCGGGACCGCAGCCGAAGCAGCGATTGTTCGGCGCGTACGTTTCCTGAAGGCTCTTCATCGTGCGAATCGTATCGCGTCGTGGAACAGCACCTCGAAGTGCGGCTCGAGGACCGCGCGCGAGTCGACGAGATGCTGCGCCGCGCTCGCGAGCTCGGGCCGGCGGCTGAAGCGACGCGACATGTTCAACAGCGCGAAGCGGATTCCTTCGACGTCGCGATAGGACTGCAGCCATCCCTCGTCGCGAATACGCGGATAGAGGTCGCGCAGACGACCGGGGAGGGCGTCGATGTGCGCGTCGAGTGTGGCGAAGGTGCGGAAGAGAAACGCGTCGAGCGGCTCGCCCGCGAATTCGTCGAAGCAGCAGGCGAGGAAGTGATCGAAGAACATGTCCGCGATGACACGCGCGTAGTGGCCGTGCTCGGCGAGGAGCACGCGGCGGAACGCGGCGGTCGACGGATGCGCGTCGGTGAACGCATCGATCGCGCGATGCTGCTGAATGCCCGCGCGAATCCCCGGCGTGAAGCGATCGCCCAGCGGTCCCTTCACGAAGTCGCCCGCGAAGTTGCCGATCAGCGACTCCGCTCCCGGCGACGCCAGGAAGAGATGCGCGAGATGGTTCACGCTACTCTTATCGCATGAATGTTGCCGACGTGCGGCGTCTCTACCAATACAACGACTGGGCGAACGAGCGGCTGCTCGCGACGATCGAGGCGCTCGACGACGAGCAGCGCACGCGCAAGATCGAGTCGAGCTTTCCGTCGATCGACGCGACGCTCGCGCACATCGCGTTCGCGGAGTGGATCTGGCTGCGGCGATGGAGCGGGGAGAGTCCGAGCGTGCAGCCCGACTGGACGACGTTCGACGTCGTGCGCGATCGCCTGCGCGAGACCGCCGCGGAGCGCCACGCGTACGTCGACGCGCTGACCGACGAAAGCGTGAGCGGTTCGCTTTCGTATCGCAACATGAAGGGCGATCCATTCACCGGCAACCTCGGCGATCTCCTGCTGCACTGCGCGAATCACTCGACGTATCACCGCGGACAACTCGTGACGATGCCGCGGCAGGTGGGCGCGAAACCGCCCGGCACGGACTTCAGCGAATTCATTCGCGTTCGGTCCGAATAATTTTCCTTGCCTTCCCTGTTCCGATCCGGCAATGTAGTCGCGTCCCCGGTCCAAGGGACAACACATCGGTTCAGGGAGCCCCGTTGCCACGGATTCTCGCGCGGTTCGCATGTTTTCTTGCGTTCGCCGTCTGCGCCGCGCATTTGCGCGCGCAGGTGGTCTCCACCCGCTGCGACGAGCATGAGGTCGCGCTCGACACGTACCACACCGCCGCCGTGCTCGAGCGCTGCGGCGACGAGCACGCGAGCTCGCTGCTCTGGCACCTCGACCGGATCGATCAGATCGCGCCCGCGCTCGACGGCCGGTTCGACGTGCGCAACGGCGGCGCCGGCAGCGTGATCTACGTGATGGACACGGGCGTGATGGCGTCGCACGACGAGTTCGCCGCGAACGGCACGAGCCGCGTGATCGCCGGCTTCGACGCGACGAGCTCGGTGGACATCGGCCGCTCGCGCTGCAGGAGCGCGAACAAGGCGCTCGCACCGTGCTACGAGGACTTCGAAGAGCTGCCCGCGGCGTCGCACGGCACGAGCGTGGCGTCGATCGCCGCAGGACGCAACGTCGGCGTCGCGCCGATGGCGACGATCGTGAGCATCCGCGTGATGAACGAGCGCGGCCTCGCGACGACGCGCACGTATCTCGAAGGTCTCGACGCGATCATCCGTCACGCGTGGTCGCCGACGTCGCCGACGTTCCGCACGGCGGTGGTGAACATCAGCGGCTGGGTGCTGGAGCGCCTGAGCGGCGCGAGCGTGTCGCCCGCGAATCCGGTGGTGTCGTACGCGACGCTGGAGCAGAAGATGCGCGCGATGATCGCGGGCGTCGACGCGAACGGCCGACCGGATACAAACGGCAAGCGCTTTCTGTTCGTCGTGGCCGCGAACAACGTCGACGGCGGCTGTGGTTCGTCCGGGGTCATCGATCGTTTTCCCGCGCTCCTCGGCAAGAAGACCGACGGCCTCATCACCGTCGGCGGCATGACCGCCGACAACACCAA
>DATELS010000657.1:0-2223 GCA_035276365.1 Thermoanaerobaculia bacterium | reverse complement strand
TGATCGACTGCGACCGCGGCCGGCTCGTGCTCGTGGAGCAGGGGACGATCGCCACGCGGCGCGGCGCGGAGCTCGCGGAGCGCCTCTTCGACATCCACGAGAAGCTGACGAGCCTCATCCTGCGCACAGCTCCGAGCGAAGCCGCGGTCGAGGCGCCGTTCGCGGGCAACAACGTGAAGAGTCTCATCCAGCTCGCGCATGCGCGCGGCGTCGTGCTCCTCGCGGCGCGCGCGGCGGCGCTCGACGTGTTCGAGTACGCGCCGCGCACGGTGAAGAGCGCGGTCGTCGGCTACGGCGGCGCGGAGAAGGAGCAGGTGGCGAAGATGGTGCGGATGCTGCTCCCCGGCTGCGCGTCGATGAAGCTCGCACCCGACGCCTCCGATGCTCTCGCCGTCGCGATCTGTCACGCGCACACCGCCGCGACGAACGCGCGCCTCAAGATCCGGGCATGAGCGGATCGCTGCCGCAGGAACAGGCGCTCGAGTCGGAGGCGCACGCGGCGCCGCGCGGAAGGATCGCGCGTACGTTCAGCGCGCTGCACTATCGCGATTTTCGTCTCGTGTGGATCGGCGCGTTCACGTCGACGACGGGCACGTGGATGCAGACGATCGCCCAGGGCTGGGTCGTCCTCCAGATGACCAAGTCCCCCTTCCTCCTCGGCGTCGACGGATTTCTCGCGACGGGACCGATGCTGATCTTCTCGCTCTTCGGCGGCGTCGTCGCCGATCGCATCGAGCGGCGCAAGATCATGCTGTACTCGCAGTATCTGCAGATGACGTTCGCGTTCATCCTCGCCGCGCTGTTGTGGTCGGGGAACGTGAAGGTGTGGCACATCTTCCTCCTGTCGTTTCTCACCGGCAGCGCGCAGTCGTTCAGCGGACCGGCGTACATCTCGCTCCTGCCGCTGCTCGTCAAACGCGAGGACGTGCCGAATGCGATCGCGATGAACTCGATGCAGTTCAACCTCGCGCGCGTGATCGGTCCCGTGCTCGCGGGACTCGCGCTCACGGCGTGGGGCGCGCCGATCTGCTTCGCGCTCAACGGACTCTCGTTTCTCGCGGTGATCGTCGTGCTGCTCATCATCCGCACACCCGCGGTGCGCAACGCGCACGAGCAGGGCGGGATCATGGACGAGATGAAAGAGGGCTTTCGCTTCGTCGCCACGCGGCGCACGCTGCTCGTCCTCACCTTCCTCGCCTTCGCCGGCACCTTCCTCGGCATGCCCATCGTGACGTTCATGCCCGTCGTGGCGACGACGTTCTTCGGTTTGCAGGCGAAGGGCTACGCGTGGCTCGTGGCGACGTACGGCGTCGGCTCCGTGTGCGGCGCGCTGCTCGTCGCATCGTCCGCATACGCCGCGCGAAAAGGCGCATACGCGCTGAAGCTGCAGCTCGCATTCGCGTGTCTCCTCGTCGGCTTCGCGTTCTCGCGATCGTTGCCGATCTCGCTCTTTCTCGCGTTCTGCGCGGGTATGTGCATCGTCGGCGTGATCTCGCTCTACAGCTCGCTCGTGCAGCTCACGACGAGCGATGCGATGCGCGGCCGCGTGATGTCGATCTTCATGCTCGCCTTTCGCGGCGGCATGCCTCTGGGCAACCTCATCGCGGGCTACGTCGCGCAGCGCTGGTCGATCACGATCGCGCTCGCGGTGAACGGCGCGGTGCTCGCCGCGGTGGCGTGCTATTTCATCGCGCGGCGCACGCGTCTCGATGAAGAGGTGGCTGCGGTATAGAATCCGCCGCCACGGCGCACGTTGTGCATCCGCGCCGCCTGATACGAATGGCGAAAGCAAAGAAAGAATCCGCGGTTCTCGACCCGGCGTGCGCGCCGGAGTGGACCGACATCCTGCGGCAGATGCTCCTCATCCGCCGCTTCGAAGAAGCGACCGAGCGCGAGTTCCGCAAAGGCAAGATCGGCGGATATCTCCACGTCTACATCGGACAGGAAGCGGTCGCGTCGGGCATCATCGGCGCGCTGCAGAAAGACGACATCGTCTTCTGCGGCTATCGCGATCACGCCCAGGCGCTCGCACTCGGCTCCGATCCCGGTCGCGTCATGGCCGAGTTGTTCGGCAAAGGCACCGGCGTGTCGAAAGGCAAGGGCGGCTCGATGCATATGTACAGCGCCGAGCACAACCTCATCGGCGGCCAGGCCATCGTCGGCGCACAGCTCGCCATCGCCACCGGCCTCGGCTTCGCCATCCAGTATCAGGACGAAAAGCGC